>JANPCS010000254.1:0-6293 GCA_031431065.1 Hyphomicrobiales bacterium
CGCTACATCTATGGCATGGACCCGCAGGAAGCCATTGATTGGCCGCGCTTCTTCCCCAGCCAGCGCAAGGTGCTGCTCGAGAGCGGCGTAACGGAACAAGCCCGCGCCGGGCTCAGTGCCCGGGGCCATGTGCTCGAAACCCCGCCGTCACCGCTGGGCGGCGGCCAGGCCATCGCCATTGACCGCGTCAATGGCATGCTGATCGGCGGTTCCGACACGCGCAAGGACGGATTTGCTTTGGGGTACTGAAAACAATCGGCGTTAACCAAAGATTTTTTGATCTTCACTAGAGTTGACCGATAGCAGCAAGAATGCCGCGGCGCGAAAGTGCCGCCAGGCGAATCAGTACCTGTCCGGAGGCCGCTTGACCGAACCGCAGAATACGTCAGCTTTCAGCTTCGAGGCCCAGACCGGGCAGGAAGCCGTGTTGGAAATTGCCCAGCGCAGCATGCCGGCTGCCGCCAGCGATGAACAATTGCGCCTGGCCATCGAGGCCTCGGGTGTCACCACCTATCACTGGAACATCGACAGCGACGAAATCATCTGGTCGTCCAACGCCGTCGACGTGCTGGGCAGCGATCCGCGCGGCTATTCCAGCGGACGGGGGTTTGCCACGTTCCTCGATCCCGACAACTTCACCAGCCGTTATGACACGGTGATGCGCAATTCCATCAGCGACGAGGGAACCGGCGTTGCCTTCCAGATCGAATACAAGTTCCGCCCCGAGGGCCGCATGGGCCGCGCCAGCGTCTGGCTCGAAGACCATGGCCGCTGGTTCGGTGGCAGCGATGGCAGGCCGCTCGAAGTGCTGGGCACGGTGCGCCGCATCGACGACCGCCACATGCGCGACCAGCACTTAAGTTTCCTCGGCAATTGCGATCCGCTGACCGGCATGATGAACCGCGGCCGCATGATGGAGGCCTTAGGGGGCGCCATGACGGTTGCGGCGCGCGACGGCACCAATTGCGCCTTCGTCATTGCCGCCATCAACAACTTGTCAGTCGTCAACGATGCCTATGGCTTCGAAGTGGCCGATGAAGTGATCATCAACATGGGCCGCAGGCTCCGCCAGGTGGTGCGCACCGGCGATGCCATCGCGCGTTATTCCGGCTCCAAGTTCGGTTTGATTCTCAACAATTGCGGCGAGGACGAGTTGATCATCGCCGCCGAGCGCTTCTTGAGCGTGGCGCGCGAAAGCGACATCGAGACGGAGCGCGGGCCGGTCTGGGCCCTGCTGTCGATCGGCACGCTCATCCTGCCGAAACACGCCGCCGACGCCAACACCGCCGTGGCCCGCGCCGAAGAAGCCCTGACCCAGGCGCGCAAACTGCCGTCCGACGGTTTTGTCGTCTATCGCCCGTCGCAACAGCGCTATTCCGAGCGCCAGTTGAACGCCCACAGCGCCACCGAAATCGTCCGCTGCCTGCGCGAGGAACGCTTCCGTCTCGCTTTCCAGCCCGTGGTGCCAGCCGCCGGTGGCGCCCCGGCCTTTCATGAAGCCCTGCTGCGCATGACCGATCAGGCCGGCGAAATCGTCGCCGCCGGCCACCTCATTCCCATTGCCGAGAAGCTCGGCCTGGTGCGCCTGATCGATCGTGCCGTGGTGCAGATGACGGTGACGACGCTGAACAAGTTCCCCGACGCGAAACTGTCTTTCAACGTCTCGGGAACGACCGCCACCGACCCGCGCTGGTATCCGCAGATCATCGAAATCCTCGCATCCAACCGCGATGTTACGAACCGCCTGATCGTCGAGATCACCGAGACGGTGGCCCTGGGCGACTTGCGCGAAACCATTCGCTTCGTCGAGCAGTTGCGCGAGCTTGGCTGCGGCGTCGCCATCGACGATTTCGGCGCCGGCTACACATCGTTCCGCAACTTGCGCGCCATGCCGGTGGATATTCTCAAACTCGACGGCACCTTCTGCAGCAATCTCTCGGGTAATTCCGATAACCAGTATTACGTCCGTTCGCTGATCGATCTGGCCCGTAACTTCGACATCCGCACGGTGGCGGAGTGGGTCGAGACCGAGGCTGATGCAGCACTTCTGCGGCAATGGGGCATCGACATGATGCAGGGCAATCTTTTCGGCGAGGCCAGCCTCAGGCTGCCCTGGGCCGAAGCCGCGGGCGCGCAAAAATTCCGGCCCGAGGACGCCATACCCTTCATGCTGCCCTCGGAAGCGGGTTGGACGATCGACGGCGCGGAGGCTGATGACGGGGTGGCGGGCGATGACCTGACATTCAGTCGTGAGCCATTATCCGAAGCCGGGCCGGATCCGCTGCCCGAGGTCTTTGCGCTGACCGAGGCACCGCCTGAGCCTGAACCACCAGCGGCAGAACACGAGCCGGAAGACATGGAACCGGAAATACTGGAACCGGAAATACTGGAACTGGAAATCCTTGCGGCTCCGGTTGCCGGCGATGGCGATCTGCGGGGTGAACCGCCGCCTTCAGCCGAGACCGTGGAAGTCTTCGAGGACGGTCTGGCTGGCGAGCTGGCGAAACTCCGCCAGGCGATCTCGGCGCTCGACAATGCCTTCAAGCGCCAGCAACTCGAACCCCAACCGTCAGCCGAACCGAGCTTCGCCGATCTGCTGAGCGACACGGCGATGCGCAAGGCGGGATAAGGTTCTCTGATGCAGCTGCCCCACCCTAATCCTTCCTCCCAACTTCTCCATCACCGGCCTTGAGCCGATGACCCAGTACGTCAGCGTGTGAGCGGGTCATGAGTCTGGGTGGCCGGGTCAAGCCCGGCCATGGAGAGCTGGGGGAGAAATCCTGGCAAAATTGAATAGCCGGACGGCAACGGAAGTAGCGCCAGGCCGTTCAGGGCAGCGCAATCTCCGGCTCACTTCCCGGCGATCGAATCCAGCTTTTGCTGCATCGCGGCCAGCTGGTCCTTCAGAATCTGCAGATCGTCCTTGGCGGGAGGTGCTGCCGGCTGCGGTCGCAGGCCGGCGCCGGGTTGCAGGCCGGGCATCGGAATTCCGCCCATGGCGGCGAGCGGGTTGAACATCTTCACCGCGTCATTGAACATCGCCATATTGCGGCTGGCGGTATCCTGCATCGCCTTGAAGGGATCGGCCCCGAAGGCTTCCATCATCTGGGTCCGGACCTTGTCCTGCTCCTTGCCGAGATTGTTGAGCGAGAATTCGAGAAACCCCGGCACGAAGGCCTGCATGGAATCGCCGTAGAAGCGGATGAGCTGCCGCAGGAAGTTGATCGGCAGCAGATTGGTGCCCTTGCTCTCTTCCTCGAAAATGATCTGGGTGAGGACCGAGCGGGTGATGTCCTCGCCGGTCTTGGCGTCATAGACCAGGAAATCCGTGCCGCCCTTGACCATGATGGCCAGATCGTCAAGCGTCACATAGGTGCTGGTGGAGGTGTTGTAGAGCCGCCGGTTGGCGTATTTCTTGATGACAACCGCGTTCTTGGGCGTCGCTTTTTCGTCACTCACCGAACTTACTCCTCCTCCGCCAGAACCTCAGCCGTTGACCGGATTTTTAGGGTTCTCCCTGCCCTCAAACTTGCCCCCCGCACTGCACAATTGCAAGCGCAAAAATTTTCTGCGGACTTGCCTCCAGACCTATGTCGCATTGCACAAATGGTGCTAAGGAGGGCAAATGCAGATTAAACGCGAACAAGGAGCAAAGCATGTCTGATAACGGGGTTGTCATCGTCTCGGCGGCACGGACGCCGGTAGGATCGTTCAATGGCGCGCTCGCCAGTCTCGCCGCCTCGGCGCTCGGCACCATCGCCCTGAAAGCCGCCATGCAACGTGCCAAGCTCGAGGGCGCCGACATCGACGAAGTGATCTTGGGCCAGGTTCTGGCCGCCGGAGCCGGCCAGAACCCCGCCCGCCAAGCGGCCATGAATGCCGGAATTGCGACCGAAAGCCCGGCCTGGGGCATGAACCAGCTGTGCGGTTCGGGCCTTCGCGCCGTGGCGCTGGGCATGCAGCAGATCGCCAGTGGCGATGCCAAGATCGTTGCCGCCGGCGGTCAGGAAAGCATGAGCAAGGCCCCGCACGTGGCGCATTTGCGCGACGGCGTGAAGATGGGTGACTGGTCATTGATCGACACGATGATCAAGGACGGATTGTGGGACGCCTTCAACGGTTATCACATGGGCACCACCGCCGAGAACGTCGCCAGGCAGTGGCAGATCACCCGCGACATGCAAGACGCGTTGGCCGTCGGCTCGCAGAACAAGGCGGAAGCAGCGCAAGCGGCAGGCAAGTTCAAGGACGAGATCGCACCCGTCACAATCTCCACCCGCAAGGGCGATGTGGTGGTTTCGGACGACGAATACATCAAGAAGGGCGTGACCCTCGAACAGATCGGCAAGCTCCGGCCGGCCTTCTCCAAGGACGGCTCGGTGACCGCCGCCAATGCCTCCGGCATCAATGACGGCGCCGCCGTGGTGATCCTGATGAGCGAGAAGGAAGCCAAGAAGCGCGGGCTTACACCCTTGGCCCGCATCGCCTCGTGGGCGAGTGTCGGCGTCGATCCGGCGATCATGGGCTCAGGCCCGATCCCGGCATCGCGCGCCGCGCTGAAGAAAGCCGGCTGGAAGGTCGAAGACCTCGATCTGGTCGAGGCCAATGAGGCCTTTGCCGCGCAGGCCTGTGCGGTCAATAAGGACATGGGTTGGAACCCCGACATCGTCAACGTCAACGGCGGCGCCATTGCCATCGGCCATCCGATCGGTGCGAGCGGAGCCCGCGTCCTCAATACGCTGCTCTTCGAGATGGGCAGGCGCGGTTCGAAGAAGGGCCTCGCCACCCTCTGCATCGGCGGCGGCATGGGCGTCGCCATGTGCCTCGAGCGCTGAGAACAGAGAAAAGGAAAAGAATCATGGGACGTGTTGCAGTTGTAACCGGTGGATCGCGCGGCATTGGTGCGGCGATCTCGAAGGCCTTGAAGGCGGCGGGCTACAGTGTCGCCGCCACCTATGCCGGCAATGACGAAGCCGCCGCCAAGTTCAAGGCCGAGACCGGCATCGCCGTCTACAAGTGGGATGTCTCCGACTTCGACGCCTGTGCGGCTGGCCTGAAGCAGATCGAGGCCGATCTCGGGCCGGTGGAAGTCTTGGTCAACAATGCCGGTATCACCAAGGACGGCATGTTCCACAAGATGACCAAGGAGCAGTGGTATGGTGTCATCAACACCAACCTGAATTCATTGTTCAACATGACGAGGCCGGTGTGGGAAGGCATGCGCGCCCGGAAATTCGGCCGCGTCATCTGCATATCCTCCATCAACGGCCAGAAGGGCCAGATGGGCCAGGTCAATTATTCCTCCGCCAAGGCGGGCGATCTGGGCTTCGTCAAGGCGTTGGCCCAGGAAGGCGCGCGCGCCGGCATCACCGTCAACGCCATCTGCCCCGGCTACATTGCCACCGAAATGGTGCTGGCGATTGATCCGGCGGTTGTCGAAAAGAACATCCTGCCGCAGATTCCGGTGGGCCGCTTAGGGCAACCCGACGAGATCGCCCGTGCCGTGCTGTTCCTCGCCTCCGACGACGCCGGCTTCATCACCGGCTCGACGCTGTCCGCCAATGGTGGGCAGTACATGATGTAGCTTCACTTTTCCTGTCATCGCCGGACTTGTTCCGGCGACCCATTGTGCCGCATGCAAATCCGTTCGAGTGTGCAGACGAATGGGTCCCCGCAATGAATGCGGGGATGACAGAATGTGAAAATGTTGCTGACAGCGACCAACCTGACCTGCGAGCGTGGCGGACGCGTGGTGTTCCGCGGCGTGTCGCTGTCTCTGAAGCCAGGTGAGTTGATGCAGCTCACCGGGCCCAATGGCTCGGGCAAGTCCTCGCTGTTGCGGTTGATCGCCGGGTTGAATGAACCGGCGTCGGGAACGCTGCTGATCGAGGGCGGTGACGGCGATCTGAGCATCGGCCAGCGCGCGCATTATATTGCGCATCAGGAAGCCGTGAAATCCGCTTTGAGCGTGCACGAGAATCTCGCCTTCTGGCGCGACTTCATGGGTGGCGGCGATGTCGATGGTGCACTCGCTGCTTTCGACCTGACACGGCTGTCGTCCTACCCTGCGGGCCTGCTCTCGGCCGGACAAAAGCGGCGGCTGGCGCTGGCCCGCCTCGTGCTGGTGCCGCGCGTGTTGTGGTTGCTCGACGAACCGACCGTGGGTCTCGATGCCGCCTCGCTGGAGCGGTTGGTCAACGTGATGGCTGGGCATCTCAGCGAAGGCGGCATGATCATCGCCGCCACGCATGTGCCCTTGGGCCGCGAGCCCGAGCAGCGCCTTGAACTGGGCG
>JANPCS010000255.1:0-5596 GCA_031431065.1 Hyphomicrobiales bacterium
AACTTCATGCGCGACGTGATCGATCAGTCGCGCCAGCAGCCGGTGATCGTTGATTTCTGGGCTCCTTGGTGCGGGCCCTGCAAGCAGCTGGGGCCGGCCCTTGAGAAGGTGGTCAAGCAGGCCAATGGCAAGGTCCGTATGGTCAAGATCAATATCGATGAAAATCCGCAGCTGGCGCAGCAGATGCGCATCCAGTCGATCCCGGCGGTCTTTGCCTTCGTCAATGGCCAGCCGGTTGACGGCTTCATGGGGGCGCTGCCCGAAAGCCAGTTGAAACAGTTCGTCGACCGGCTGGGCGGGCAGGGCAGCATGGCGGAGGAAATCGAGGCGGCGCTCACCGACGCGCGGCTGGCTTTCGACAGCGGCGATGTCCAGACGGCAGCCCAGATCTTTGCGCAGATGTTGCAAGCCGACCGGGAAAATACCGGGGCGATCGCCGGCCTGGTGCGCTGCCAGATCGCTCTTGAAGACCTGGAGAATGCCCAGGCGACGCTAGCCCTGGTGCCACCCGCCAAGGCCAATGACCCGGAAATCCTCAGTGTCTCGGCCCAACTCGAGATGGCCCTGAATCCGGTCGATGTCTCGGAGATTGGCTTGCTCAAGACCAAGGTCGAGCGTGACCCCGACGATTTCCAGGCGCGGATCGATCTTGCGGTTCTGCTCAACGGGGCGGCCGAGCGCGCCGAGGCCACCGATCAACTGATCCATGTGATCCGGAAAATGCGTAGCTGGAATGACGAAGCCGCTCGTAAGCAGCTGGTGAAGTTCTTCGAGGCCTGGGGCCCCAAGGATGAATTCACGCTGGCTGGCCGCCGCAAACTGTCGTCGGTTCTGTTCTCTTGAGGGTTTCCGCGAGGTACCATGGGATTTTTTGACCGTTACCGCACGCCAGCCGACCTGCCGCAGCATATCCCGATCTTTCCGTTGTCGGGTGCCTTGCTGCTGCCGCGTGCCGATCTGCCGCTCAATATTTTCGAGCCGCGCTATCTCGCCATGGTTCAGGACGCGATGTCATCCGACCGGCTGATCGGCATGATTCAGCCGCAGCCCGATCAGTCCGGCAGCGACGTCCCGCGCCTGCAAAAGATCGGATGCGCCGGGCGCATCACGTCCTATGCCGAAACCCCAGATGACCGGCTGGTGATCACGCTCACCGGCGTCAGCCGATTCGAGATTGTCGAAGAACTGGCAACCGCAACACCCTATCGGCAGGTGGTTGCCGATTTTCATCCTTTCGCCATCGATCTGGTTTCCGGCATGGGCGCCAGCGAAGTGAACCGTCCGGCACTGGTGAAGGCCTTCCGCGACTATCTCAACGCCAACAACATGAACGCCGACTGGGAACAGGTCAATGCCGCGTCGACTGAAGTGCTGGTCAACACACTGTCGCTGCTGGCTCCCTATCCGCCCGGCGACAAGCAGGCACTGCTCGAAGCTCCCGACCTCAAGACGAGGGCCGATGTGCTGGTGGCCTTGACTGAAGTGGCGCTGCGCCGCATGTCGCCCGGCAGCCAGACAAGGCTGCAATAGATGACAACGTCCGGCGCCCGCACCGATCCGCGCCTGCTCGAGATTCTCGTCTGCCCGGTCACCAAGACGCGGCTCACTTACGACGCTGAACGCCAAGAACTGGTGTCGCGGGCGGCGGGCCTTGCCTACCCGATCCGCGACGGCATTCCCATCATGCTTCCGGATGAGGCGCGCGAGATCGACCGTGATTGATCCGTGGCCGGAGGAATTGCGCCTGGGACATGGCGGCAGCGAACTTATGGTGAGTTTCGATAACGGCGAACGTCATGCTCTTGCCGCAGAGTATCTGCGGGTCGAGAGTCCGAGTGCCGAGGTCAAGGGCCATGGCCCGGGTCAAGAGCAATTGGTGTGGGGCAAGAGCCGCGTAAAGATCAGCCGGCTCGAGCCGATCGGCACCTATGCGGTGCGTATCGTTTTCGATGACGGCCACAATACCGGGCTTTACACCTGGCCCTATCTCCTCAAGCTTGGCCGTGAGCATGAGACGATCTGGCCGGCCTATCTGGAAAAGCTGGCAGCGGCAGGATTGGGTCGGGGATAGGTGCCGCTAAACTCGGTCGCCGCGCAACAGTCTCGGCACGGCGCCGGAGGCGCCCGAGGCCTCTCTCACGAACAGCGATTTCAGCCCGCCCAGACGGTTGACGGTCAGCAATCCGGCACGGCGGAGGAGCGTCAGCACGGGATTGGTGTTGGCGAAGAGACGGTTCATGCCGTCCATGGCGGCAGCCGTTGCGACGGTGTCGAAGCGGCGCCATTGCGTATAGTGATCGAGCACGCTCAAGCTGCCGATGTCGAGGCCAAGTGCCGCCGCATCGTGTACGCAATCCGCCAGAGCCGCGGCATCGCGCAGACCCAGGTTGAAGCCGAGACCGGCCAGCGGATGCAGCACGTGAGCGGCATCGCCCACCAGCGCCAGGCGTTTGGCTGCAAAGTTATCGGCGATATACATGGCCAGCGGATAGGCATGGCGGCCCGAAATTACATTCACCGCGCCCAGATGCGTGCCGAAACGGCGGCGTAACTCCGCGCTAAAGCCTTCATCGTCGAGGGCCAGCAGGCGCTTTGCTTCTTCGGTGCGCTCCGACCAGACGAGCGATGAGCGGTTGCCGGGAAGTGGCAGGATGGCGAAAGGACCAGACGGCGTGAAATGCTCTTCGGCCCGGCCATGATGCGGCAATTCATGTTCGACCGAAGCGACGAGTCCCATCTGGTCATAGGGCCAGCCAATGAGCTTGATTCCCGCCGCCCCACGGGCTGGCGAGTTGCGGCCGTCGGCGGCGACGATCAGTGGCGCCCGGAACGCCGCTCCATCTGCCAACGTCACCGTGGCGAGGCCCGGTCCAAATGTATAGTTCACCACGGCCTGGCCCACGGCCAACGCGATGTGCTGGGAGGCCAGAACCTCCTCCAGCAGAGCGCCATAGAGATGGCGGTTCTCGATCATGTGGGCGGAAGGCCTGCCCCCCATGTCTTCGGCGCCGAAGTGCAGCAGCACGGGCCGCCGGTCGCCGGGGTTCACATTGTCGGTGACGATGATTTCTGCCATCGCCTGGGCCTGGTGGGCGACCTTCTCCCAGATCCCAAGAACCTCGAACATGCGCCGGGCACTGGCGGAAATGGCCGAGGCACGGCCATCGAAAACGCCGGATGCGTAGTCTCGTGGATCCCTGGCGTCGATCAGCGTGACATTCAAAGGCCGCTTCATCCGCCTGCCGCCGAGGGCGAGAGCGGCTGCAAGGCCATTCAGGGCGGCGCCGATAACGATGATGTCCGGGGTTGAGTTCATGCCTGCTTTTCAGTCATTGCGAGGGTCGGGGATAGGCGGTGTGGAGTCGCGGAGTCTGCTGAGTAAAATTTGAGCGATCTAAAGTAAATGCCTATTTTTTGCTCACAATCGTTTGCCCAAATATTTTTCCTGTCTCATAAAATAGTTCTATTTCAACGGTTTCGTAGAATATTTGAATCTGGCACACTTCTTGTGTTGCACTGCGTCACAACTCAAGGGGTGGTGCATGAAATATGTGATCGCAGTGATCAAGCCGTTCAAGCTCGAGGAGGTGCGTGAAGCCCTCGGCGCGCTGGGCGTTCAGGGAATAACCGTCACCGAGGTCAAGGGCCATGGCCGCCAGCGTGGCCATACCGAGTTCTATCGCGGTGCCGAGTATACGGTCAGCTTCGTTCCCAAGGTGAAGCTCGAACTGGCGGTTGATGAATCAATCGCCGACCGGGTGATCGAAACCATCCAGCTGGCCGGCCAGACCGGGCAGATCGGCGACGGTAAGATTTTCGTCCTGCCGCTCGAACTGGCGGTGCGCATCCGCACCGGCGAAACCGGCGTCGCGGCGCTCTGACAATGATTCAAGGAAACACACACATGACTTTTATGACGGCACTGCGCCGGGCGGCGGTGATTGTTCCCGCCGCGCTGGCTTCTTCCGGTCTCATGGCCACAACTGCGGAGGCGGCGGCTTCCGTCAACAAGGGCGACACCGCCTGGATGCTGGTCGCCACCTGCATGGTCGTGCTGATGACCATTCCCGGCCTCGCCCTGTTTTACGGCGGCCTGGTGCGCTCCAAGAACGTGCTCTCGGTGTTGATGCAGGTGATGATCGTCTTCAGCCTCATCTCCATCCTGTGGGTGATCTACGGTTACTCGCTGGCCTTCACCGGCAATGGATCGGCGGCGCTCAATCCGTTCATCGGCGGCTTCTCCAAGTTCTTCTTGAGCGGCGTTGGACCGGCTTCGGAAATCGGTACCTTCTCGAAGGAAACCAATATTCCGGAACTGGCGTTTGTCATCTTCCAGATGACCTTCGCCTGCATCACGCCGGCCTTGATCGTCGGTGCCTTTGCCGAGCGCATGAAGTTCTCGGCGGTGCTGCTGTTCATGGTGCTGTGGTTCACCTTCGCCTATCTGCCGATGGCCCACATGGTGTGGTTCTGGGCTGGCCCCGATGCCTATACGCTGTCGGCCGACAATCTTTCGGCCGTCACCGCGATGGTCGGCGAGGAGAAGGCCACGCAGTTGCTGGCAGCCCTTGCCGCTGCTGCAACGCCTGATGCCAGGACCGCGGTGCTCGGCGAGTATGGCGCGCTGATCAACGCCACCAATGGCTATCTCTTCAACTGGGGCGCCATCGACTTTGCCGGCGGCACGGTCGTTCACATCAATGCCGGTGTCGCGGGTCTCGTCTGCGCCATGGTGCTCGGCAAGCGCGTCGGCCTCGGCAAGGATCTGATGGCCCCGCACAACCTGACCTTTGTGCTGGCGGGCACGGGGTTGCTGCTGTTCGGCTGGTATGGCTTCAACGCCGGCTCCAACCTCGAGTCCAATGGCCTGACAGCGCTTGTCATCCTCAACACGACGATTGCCGCTGGTGCGGCGGCACTCGCCTGGACGGGTGGCGAATGGATCTTCCGCGGCCATCCGAGCCTGCTTGGTGGTGCTTCGGGCGTGGTGGCGGGTCTTGTGGCCATCACGCCGGCCTGCGGCTGGGTTGGCCCCGGTGCGGCAATCCTCATCGGACTTGCGGCAGGCTTCCTCTGCCTCTGGGCAGTGGTTTTCCTGAAATCGAAGTTCGGTTATGACGACGCGCTCGATGTCTTCGGTGTGCACGGTGTCGGTGGCATTCTCGGTGCCATCCTCACCGGCGTCTTCGTCAACCCGGCCCTGGGTGGTGTCGGCGTCACCGACTATCTCGCCGGCGATACGTCGGTGGTCACCGCCGCCTATGACTTCGTCACGCAGATGAAGGGGCAGATCGCCGCCATCATCGTCGCGGTGGTGTGGACGGCCATCGTTTCCTACGTGGCGCTGATGATCTGCAAGGCGACAGTCGGGCTGCGCGTCAAGGAACAGCAGGAGCGCGAAGGCCTCGATCTCGCCGATCACGGCGAACGTGCTTACACATGATTGCCGGCCATGACCGTATAGCCGGCGGGAGCGATCCCGCCGGCTGTCATTTTTTGCGATCTTAAACGCCGCTTTAACCATGTGCCGCCCGACTGGCCTTAACGAGTTGGGATGGCCGGTGGAGCGCGTCCCCGGCTGGGGGTTCGCATGGCC
>JANPCS010000256.1:0-10482 GCA_031431065.1 Hyphomicrobiales bacterium
CGAGCGGTTGCGCGACGAGTAGGCCAGCAGCA
Organism: Hyphomicrobiales bacterium; assembly: GCA_031431065.1. Lineage (GTDB taxonomy): Bacteria > Pseudomonadota > Alphaproteobacteria > Rhizobiales > Aestuariivirgaceae > Aestuariivirga. The sequence continues at coordinate 33 of JANPCS010000256.1, forward strand.
CCGGGGCTTCATAGCCCGGCACCAGGCGCTTGTAGGAGTTGGTCGACGGGTTGGTGAAGGCATTCAAGGCCTTGGCATGCTTGATGACGCCGCCGATGTAATAGAGGCAGAGCTCGGAGAGGTCGGCATACTGGTTGCCGGCCATCATCGGCTTGCCATCCTTCCAGATCGAGAAGTGGCAATGCATGCCAGAGCCATTGTCGCCAAACACCGGCTTCGGCATAAAGGTGGCGGTCTTGCCATAGGCATGCGCCACGTTGTGGATCACATACTTGTAGATCTGCATGTGGTCGGCGGCCATGGCCAGCGGCTGGAACTTGGTGCCGAGCTCGTGCTGGGCCGAGGCCACCTCGTGGTGGTGCTTCTCGATGGAGAGGCCCATCTCGCCCATCACCGAGAGCATTTCCGAGCGCATGTCCTGGGCCGAATCCATTGGGTTCACCGGGAAATAGCCGCCCTTGGTGCGCAGCCGGTGGCCCATGTTGCCGGTCTCGTAGTCGCGGTCCGAGTTGGTCGGCAATTCGATCGAGTCGAGCTTGAAGCCGGTGTTGTAGGGCGACGTCGAGAACTTCACGTCGTCGAAGATGAAGAATTCGGCCTCGGGGCCGACGAAGATCGTGTCGCCGATGCCGGTTGATTTCAAATAGGCCTCGGTGCGCTTGGCGATCATGCGCGGATCGCGCGAATAGCCTTCACCGGTGGCGGGCTCCAAGATGTCGCAGAACACGGCAAGTGTGGCTTGCGCATAGAACGGGTCCATGTGGGCGGAGGACGGATCGGGCATCAGCACCATGTCGGACTCGTTGATGGCCTTCCAGCCGGAAATCGACGAGCCGTCGAACATCAGGCCATCGGCCCAGGCGTCCTCGCCCATCTGGCTGATGTCCATGGTCAGATGCTGCATCTTGCCGCGCGGATCGGTGAAGCGCAGGTCGACGAACTTGATTTCCTTTTCCTTGATCATCTTGAGGACGGCACTCGCGTCCATTGGCTTGCTCATGGTGTTTTTCCTCTTTTGAAATGAGCTGGTAGTGGTGTCAGAGCGCGTCCGGGCCGGACTCTCCGGTGCGGATGCGGATGGCTTGCTCGACGTTGGAGATGAAAATCTTGCCATCGCCGATACGGCCCGTACGGGCGGCATTCTGGATGGCCTCGACGGCCCGGTCGACGAATTCGTCGGCCATGACGACCTCAATTTTCACCTTGGGCAGGAAATCGACGACATATTCGGCCCCGCGATAAAGCTCGGTGTGGCCCTTCTGGCGGCCGAAGCCCTTGGCCTCGGTGACGGTGATGCCCTGCAGGCCCACCTCCTGAAGCGCCTCTTTCACTTCATCGAGCTTGAACGGCTTGATGATCGCTTCGATTTTTTTCATGTCCGCTGACTGCCTCGCGTTAACGCACATTAAGAGTTGCAGGACCTGTGCCAGACATTTGCATGAGGGATTCCAAGACGTTAGATTTCGTCCCGCCGACTTGCGCCACAATTTATGATGAATTTTCAGGCAATTGCTGACATTTTAGTCATAACTCTTCGGCGGTTCGAGGATTGGACTCGACTTTACGGATCGTTAATGCGACATTAACGTATCGTAACTCGGCTGACGGAGAGGGGACAATGGCGGTTCTCAGTGCGGCGCTGGCTTTTGCGATCACCATGCTCATTTTATCGATGGTTGCGAGCGTTTTCGTGGAGACGCTGCACCGTTTCATTGGCCTCCGCGAAAAGGGCCTGCGCAATATGATTGGCCACGTCTATGACCGGGTGGTCACGCCCTTAGTCGATAAGCAGGGTGGGAATGCCGCGAATTTCCGTGAGGCATTTATCGACTTGATGACGGTGAACCGCGCTCCCGCCGGTCAGGCCAAGGGCAGCCCCAAAGCGGCGGCTTTCGACTTCACCTCGGATGGGAGCAGCAATGAGCGTGGCCTGCTGAGCTGGATCTGGGGCGGCCGCCGCCTCGCAAGACTCGGTTCTGGCGAGTTCATGTCGCGGCTGGCGGGCAGCGACTTCGGCGATCACGTCAGCGAGGCCATCAAGTCGGCGGGCCTGGCCGATCCGGATCAGGCTCTGAAAGACATTGCCGCCCGCTTCGACCAGATGGGCCGCGAGTCGAGCGTGTTCTTCGAAAGACGCGCACGGCTCGTCTCGATCTTGGCGGCTATGGTGGTGGCCTGGCTCATGTACGTGCATCCTTATGAGCTTATCAAAACCTACCTCGATAAGCCGGAGGTAGCCGAAGCCGTGATCGCGATGCAAAACCAGATCATGAGCCAGTACGAAAAGCAGGTGGAGGCAGAGGCGAAAGCCGCCGCGGAGGCAGCGAAAAAGGATGCTGTGGCGGAAACAAATCTGGAGGCCAACCCGGACGACAAGCCATTGCAGGACGAAGCCGCCGCCAGGCAGAAGGATCTCGATGAAGCTGTAGCGGCGCGCGACAAGGCGATTGCGGCCATGAACGAAGCCAGGCAGGCTCTCCTTTCAGCTGGCGTTCCGATCGGGTGGGACGACCAGCGGCTGGCCGATTCGGGTTACTTCAAGGATGAAACCTTGGGCCTTCCCTGGCCCGATTTCAGCAATCCGGTGTGGTTCAAGACAACCCTGTGGCTGGTGCTCGGCGGCTTGCTGGTGGGGCTTGGCGGGCCGTTCTGGTATGACGCGGTAAAATCGCTCTCGAGCATCCGCAGCGTGCTGGGCGGCGCCAAGAGCCTGACCAATACCGGCGAAGGCGCCGATAAGCAGGGTGGCGGCGATGGCTCTACCAGGCAACCCGAAACGCCCGTTGAGAATTACCACGCCGGGCGGGCCGGGCGGGAAGCCGAAATCGTCATCGAAGCTGACGACGAAGCCGCCGTCGGCTGAGGAGGGGAGAGCAACCATGGGCGAATTCATTGTTGTTGCAAACCGGCTGAATTTCCGCGCCGCGCCGCGCGACGGCGACATACTGGCGGTGTTGCCGCGCGGCCACCTGGTCTCCGGCGATGGGCTCGCCGGCGACCCCGATTGGCTCAAGGTCACGACCTTGCCGCCCCAGGGCACGGCCGATGCCGAGGGCTTCGTCGCCAGGATGTTCGTGGAACCGGAAGGGGCCGCCATTCCGAAGCCTCCCAAGGGCGAAACGGCACCGCCCACCTTGGCGCAGATGAAGCGGCTTGCGCCCACCGGCAAGGATGCCATCCTGCAGGGTGTCGTCGACGAATTCGCGACTACCGGTGCGGCGACGGGACTGCTCAAGAGCAAGCTCGTCATGTGTCATTTTCTCGCCCAGGCCTGCCATGAGTCGGCGCATTTCCGCACCACGCGCGAATTCTGGGGGCCGACCAAAGCCCAGTTGCGCTACGAGGGAAGGGCCGATCTCGGTAACACCCAGAAAGGCGATGGCAAGCGCTACATGGGCCGCGGCATCTTCCAGCTCACGGGCCGCGCCAATTACCGCAAGTTCGGACCAAAACTCGGGCTGGACATCGAAAGCAATCCGGAACTGGCGGCCGACCCCAGGACGTCATTCAAGATCGCCTGCCTGTACTGGACGTCACGCGACATCGGGAAATTTGCCGAAGCGGACGATATCGTGAAGGTGACCAAACTGATCAACGGCGGCATCAACGGCCTGGCAGACCGGCGAGCCCTGTTTTCCCGCGCCATCGGCATCTTCTAGTGTGGGCATACTGAGAAGCACTGATCTCACTCTCTCTCCCTCGAGGCCATCGTTCATCTGGCCCTGTCAACTGGAGTTGAGTCATTTCGCGTTCAAGGTCTCCAGCAAGCTGATCCACCACAAAACCAAAGCCGGCAGCGCCATGATGTCCGGCCGCGGTTTTTGCCCGGCTTGCGGCAGCCGATTCACCGGAAACCCGGAGGCCCTGCCGCCACACGCCTAGCGCTTGAGCGACTTGATTAGGCCCGCCAGGTCCTTGCTGCGGATTTCGTCGAGCTTTTCGTGCAGCGCCATGATTTCGATTTCGGCCTTGAGGTTCACCTCGTAATCGTGGCTGGCTTGCAGCCGGTCTTTCGCTGACTGGCGGTTCTGCGACATCATGATGATCGGCGCCTGCAGGGCCGCCACCATCGACAAAAATAGATTGAGCAGGATGAACGGGTAGGGATCGAACGGTCCATTGCCCCAGTTCCACAGAATGACGGTGTTGACGATCACCCAGGCGATGATGGCGCCGCCGAAGAAAATGATGAAGGTCCACGAGCCGCCGAAACTGGCAATGCGATCCGACAGCTGCTCGCCGAAGCTGCGGCTGGTGTCATAGTCGATGTTGACATCGCGCGACACCGCCAGCCGGTTCGCCACGCGCTCGAGCACATGGCGCTCGCGGGCGGGCAGATCGTCATAACCGACCTCCAATATGCGTTTGGCGAGCAGCTTGACGGCATCGGGAGGCGTGGTCGCGGTCATTTGCTGGTCCTCTGGCAGGCAGGAGACAATGTTTTGACTCGCAGTGAGTTGCACCGCAAGCGTCAGGAAATAGATGCGAAGACTTAGCGCCGTTCCGGCGAAATGACGCGGATGCCCTTGGTAAAAGCGTCATGCGCGGCTTGATCGACCGGCTTGTGCTTGGCTGCTGTCGATGGTGGACTGTTGGCGACGGTGTTGTCGCGCCGCCAGTCGGTGCTGGGCCGCACCGGGCGCTTCTCGAAACCGCCGCCGCAATTCTGGCAAACGTTATGCAGCACATTGGTCACGCAAGCGGCGCAGAAGGTGCATTCGAAACTGCAGATCATCGCATCCGTTGCTTCGGGCGGCAGCAGCCTGGCGCAGTTCTCGCAGATCGGGCGGAGTTCGAGCATAGTGCGAGACTGCCATGGGGGGCGGTGTAATCCCATGACCACTTTTGTCCTGACAGGCAGGTCCGCTTGCGTCTAACATGGGCCAATGCATGAGCTTCTGACACCCGCCGAAATGTACCGCGCCGATGCGCTGGCTGTGGCGGCGGGCGTGCTCTCCCTGACGCTGATGGAAAATGCCGGGCGGGCGGTGGCCGAAGAAATCGTCCGGCGCTATGGCGCCAGGCCGACGCTGGTGCTCTGCGGTCCCGGCAACAATGGCGGCGATGGCTTTGTCTGCGCGCGTTATTTGAAAAAATGGGGTTGGCCGGTGCGCGTGGCGCTCCATGGCGAGTTGAGCAAGCTGAAAGGCGATGCCGCCGCAATGGCCGCGAAGTGGGATGGCGGGGTGGAAGCCGGTGTCCCCGTCGAAGGCGCTGGACTGATCGTCGATGCGCTGTTTGGCGCAGGCCTTTTGAGAGATTTCCCACAAGAGTTGGCGTCCGCAATCAATGGCGCCGGCGTGCCGGTCGTTGCCGTCGACGTGCCTTCGGGCCTCGACGGCCTGACTGGCAGGACTCGCGGCCATTGCGTGAAGGCCGATCTGACCATCACCTTCTTCACCCAGAAAATCGGCCATGTGCTGATGCCGGGGCGCGTTCTCTGTGGTGATATCATTGTAGCTGATATCGGCATTCCGCAGGCAGTGCTTGCGGAGATCGCCCCTAAGACGCGTGAAAACAGAGAATCTCTGCTCCCCGGACAGGATGCCCAAAGCCACAAATATGGGCGCGGCCATGCCGTCATCGTCTCTGGCGGGCCGTTCAACACGGGGGCGGCGCGGCTGGCGGCGCAGGCGGCGGCGAAAGTTGGGGCAGGGCTGGTGACGTTGAATGGTTCGCGAGAAGCGCTTGCGGTTCATGCGGCACATGTCACTGCCATCATGCTGTCGGAAACGGAGCTTGGCGATCTGCTCGCCGACAAACGCAAGAACGCCGTGTGTATCGGTCCGGCGGCGGGCATCGGCGCCAGAACCCGCGCCGGCGTGGAGGCCTGCCTGCGCAGCGGTGCCGCCGTGGTGCTTGACGCCGATGCGCTGACCAGTTTCGCCGATGACCCACCGAACCTCTTTGCCCACATCGCGGCACGCCCCAAACGGCCCGTGGTGATGACCCCGCACGATGGCGAGTTCTCCCGCTTGTTCAAAGACTTGAGCGTGTCAAGTGATTCAAAGCTTGAACGCGCCCGCAAGGCTGCAGCGCGGTCCGGTGCCGTGGTCGTTCTCAAAGGCCCGGACACGGTCATCGTCAGGCCCGATGGTATGGCGAGAATCAACACCAACGCGCCGGCCTCGCTCGCCACGGCAGGATCGGGTGACGTGCTGGCCGGCATGATCACCGGACTTCTGGCGCAAGGTTTAGGGGGCTTCGAGGCCGCCTCGGCCGCCGTCTGGCTGCACGGCGACACCGCCAACCGCCACGGGCCGAGGGGGCTGACCGCCGATACGCTGGTCGAGGCGCTGTGAACAAACCCCTCCCGCTGCTCCTCATCACCGGCATTGCCTTCGGCTGCAATTTTCCGCTGGCCAAACTGGGAGTTGCGGCAGGTGTCAATCCGGCGCTGTGGGCGATTGTCATCTGCCTGGGCGTCGGGCTGGTGACGCTTGCACTGGCGCTGACCATCGAGAAGTCGCCGCCGGTCCCGGGCATCTATCGCTATGCGGCGATCTCCGGTCTTGTTTCCAATGTCATCCCGCTGTTCCTGACCTTCGCCGCCATCCCGCATATCGGCAGCGGTCTGGCGTCCATCATGGTGGCGACCTCGCCGGTGATGACGGCACTGCTCTCGATGCTGCTGAAAGTGCGGCCGCCGAGCCTTCTGGGATTGGCCGGCATCGCGCTGGGATTGGTGGGGGCGGTGGCCATCATCATCGCCCGCAACGCCAGCTTCTCGACCGAGGAGTCGCTGTGGCTGTTTCTCGCCGCGCTGATCCCGGTGTTCCTGGGCGTTGGCAATGTCTACCGCTCCATGGCCTGGCCCAAGGGAGCGGGGCCGATGCGGCTGGCGGGTCTCGTCAACCTCGCCGCCGTGCCGCCGCTGCTGCTGGTTGGCTATGTGTGGAAAGGCCTCGATCTCGCACCGCTGCTCGTTGTGCCCCTGGTGGTGGCGGCACAGCTCGTTTCCGCCACCATCATGTACCTGACGTTCTTCCGCCTGCAGGCGGTGGGCGGGCCGACTTATCTCAGCCAGATCGGCTATGTCGCGGCCATTGTCGGCGTCGGCTTCGGCGTCACGCTGCTGGGCGAAACCTATCCGCCGCTGGTGTGGGCCGGTGTCGCCGTGGTGGCGGCGGGCATCGCGCTGTCCACTCTGGCGCAGGCGCGGGCCTAGAAATTCCGCGGGTCGGCCGGTTCGTTTTCGATGTGCTTCTGCTGGAACGGATCGGCATAGGCCGAGGCAAAGGCCCGGCTGATGGCCATCGGGGTGCGGGCCAGGGCCAGCGCCAGGCCGGATGTGGCGCTGCAGCCAACAACCAGCGCTTTGCGGGCCAGGCGCGAGGCGGACCTGACGAGCGAGTGAGTTTCGAACCGGGCCGGGGCTTCGTGGTGCAGAATGTATGTCATGGCTGTTCTCCTGTGATTTTGAGAATGAACCTCCGCCGCCTGAAAGTCCTTGGCGCAAACCTGAAGAGTTCTGAACAATGCTGAATTGGTCTTGCGGTGGCGTTCAGATTGGTCTGAAGCTGGCCGGATGCTCATGAAGTTCGGACCATACCGCCTGAAGCGCCAGGACCGGCGCGTCGAGGGGCCGGATGGTCCGGTTGAGTTGTCCACACGTGCCTTCGATCTGCTGTGTGTGCTGTTGGATCGCCCGGGCGAGGTGGTCAGCAAGGAAGCGATCTTCGAAGCCATATGGCCGGATGTGGTGGTCGAGGAAAATACGCTACAAGTGCATGTCTCGGCGCTGCGAAAAGCGCTCGATCCGTCATTCATCGCGACCATTCATGGGCGCGGCTACAAATATGCCGGTCCGCCGCCGGAGATGGATGGCGCGGAGGCCACAGCCGCTCCGCCGCAATTGAAGCCGGTGATCGTGGTGCTGCCCTTTGACAATCTGGGTGGCAATCCGCAACAGCAATATTTCAGCGACGGCATCACCCAGGACATCATCGACCGGCTGACGCGGTTTCGCATGCTGTCGGTGATCGGCCACGATTCGGCTTTCCGGTTCAGGAACGAAACGCCGGACTTCGACGTCATCCGCCAGTCACTCGGCGCTGGTTTCCTGGTGTCGGGCAATATCCGGCGCTCGGAATCGCGTATCCGCATCGCGGTGCGTTTGACCGATGCCGAAAGCCGCAAAGCCATTTGGGCCGAACACTATGACCGGCCCTTGGCCGACCTGTTTGACGTGCAGGACGATGTCGCTGACCTCGTGGCGGCAGCCGTGGCGAAACATCTTGAAATCGAAATCACCGGGCGCACCACCAGCCAGCACCCGTCCAGTCTCTCGGCCTATGAGCAAGTACTCCTGGGTCATTGGCATTTCAACAAACAGTCGAAAGATGGCAACGGCGAAGCGATCAGGTGCTACGGCCGCGCTGTCTCGGCCGATCCTGGTAATGGCGAGATGCTGGGCTGGCTGGCACAGGCCCTGATGGACCGCTACTTTCTGTATTTTGACGACGACAGCCTGCGCACCGGCATCGGCAAGGCGAACGAGGCCGTGTTGCGCGATCCCTCGAGTGCGCGCTGCCGCATGATCCTGGGTTACGGCCAGATCTGGTCTGGCGGCTTGGACTTGGCGAGGGCCAGCATCGATCAGGCCGTGAGTCTCAATCCCGGTGATTCCTACGGCTACGCGACCCGGGCACTTGTTTCGATCTATGAAGGCCGCATGAAAGAGACTGACGGGTGGCTCGAGCGCAGCTTGAAACTCAACCCCATTCCGCCGCCCTGGTTTCCGGAATATGCCGCACTGATCGCCTTCCAGGACGAACGCTATGCCAGCGCCTTTGTGGGATTTGAGGCGCTGCCGGATTATGCTTGGCATTCGATGTATGCGCTGGCGAGCAGCGGTTTTCTCGGACGAAAGGATAAGTCCAGTGCCATCATCGCGCGTTTTGCGGCGCAAGGCCAGACTTGCGATATCATCGCCGCCGCGGCGCGTGAACCCTATCGCGATCAGGCCAATTGCGACCGCTTGCGGGCCGGACTCGAGCTGGCGCTGACCAATGGATAGGGCATTTGGACCATACCGGCTGAAGCGCCAGGAAAGGCGCGTCGAAGGACCCAATGGTCTTGTTGAGCTTTCGGCGCGCGCTTTCGATTTGCTCTGTGTACTGATCGATCATGTAGGGGAGGTAGTCAGCAAGGATGCGATCTTCGAAGCCGTGTGGCCAGGCTTGGTGGTGGAAGAGAATACGCTGCAGGTGCACGTCTCGGCGCTCAGGAAGTCACTCGATCCTTCCTTCATCGTGACTGTGCACGGGCGCGGCTACAAATATGCCGGGCCTGCGCCGGAGTTGATCAGCGGGGACGCGCCGGACGCCGCAACCGCACCTGAAGCCAAACCGGTCGTCGCCGTCATTCCGTTCGACAATCTCAGCGGCGATCCGGAGCAGCAGTACTTCAGCGACGGTATCACCCAGGACATCATCGACCGGCTCGTTCGCTTCCGCGTCCTCTCGGTCATTGGCATCGAATCGAACTCGATGCCGCAGAACGTCACGCCGGATATCGATGCGATCCAGGCATCGCTGGGCGCGGACTTTCTCGTTACGGGCAATATCCGCCGTTCCGAAGGCCGCATCCGCATCTCGGCGCGCCTCGCCGACGCCAAAACCCGCAAGGCGATCTGGGCCGAGCATTATGACCGGCCCATATCCAGCCTGTTTGACGTTCAGGACGAAGTCGCCGAGATGGTGGCGGCAACGGTCACCCGCCAGCTCGAAATCGAGATTGCCGGCCGCTCGATGCGGCGGCATCCCGCCGACTTGAAAAGTTACGAACTGACTTTGCTTGGGGTCTGGCATTACTTCAAGCAGACGCGTGAAGGTACTGACAAAGCCATCGAATGCTTCAAGCGGGCTTTGGCGGGCGACCCTGGCAACTCGGAAACGCTGGGGTGGCTTGGCGTTGCCATGTGCATGCGTTACGAAACCGACTTCAACTATAACGAAATGTTGAAGGGGCTCGCCTTGACTGGCCAGGCCATCGCTCTCGATCCCGGCAATTCCAAGTTTTTTGTCGGCTACAGCCTCTACGTCGCATTGGTTGAAGGCATTGACGCATCGCGCACTACAGTCGACCACGCCTTGAGTCTCAATCCGGGCGATATCTATGCCAATGTGCAGCGCGCGCTGGTCTCGATCTATGAGGGGCAGTGCACCGAAGCGCTGGAATGGTTGCGCCGGGGCCACAAGCTCAGCCCGAATCCACTGCCGTGGGTCGTTGAATATGTCGGGTTGATCGCCTTCCAAGAAATGCGCTATCGCGATGCCATCAAAGATTTCGCGGCCAAGCCAGATTGCGCCTGGCAGATGATGTACCTGATTGCCAGCCACGGACATCTCGGCGAACCGGCAAATGCGCAAGCGATTGTCGACCGCTTCGCCGCCGAGGGCCGGGTCTTTGATTTCCTCGCCGCCGCCGCCCGCGAGCCCTACCGCGA
>JANPCS010000257.1:0-7026 GCA_031431065.1 Hyphomicrobiales bacterium
GAAGCCTACGCCAGCTTCGGGCTTTAGTTCGCGGCGCGCGGCCGGGGCTCGAAGACTTCGACCGGGCCTATGCCGCGCAGGTCGATCGTCGCCACACTGACGAGGTCCCAGCCCTCGGGCCTTGCCGCCTTGATGCCGGGACCGGCGAGGATGGTGGTGCCGGTCTGCTTGTTGGCGTCTTGCAGCCTCGCCGCCAGATTGACGGCCGGGCCATGGGCGGAATAATCGTATTTACCGGCAGCACCGACATCACCCGCCAGCACCGGACCTGTCTCGATGCCGATACGGGTGCGGCTGAAACCGGCCTTCAAGGCTTGCCGCTGCTGCCGGTAGGTTTCGGCAAAGCTGGCAATTGCGGCGGCACAGCTCAAAGCCTTCGCCTCATGTCCCGCCAGTTCCAGCGGCATGTTGAAAAAGGCATGGGCGGCGTCGCCGACGATCTTGTCGACCATGCCGCCATGTTCGATGACAATGCGGGTGACGCCTTCGAAATAGCCGTCGAGCAGGTGCACGAGGTCCTTCGGCGCCAGCGCCGAGGTCATCGCGGTGAAGCCTTCGATGTCGGTGAACAACGCCGTGACGATACGCTCTTCACCGGCGATGCGCTCGCCGCCCCGGCCCTCCGCCAGCCTGGCGACCACCGCGGCCGGCAGCCGCTGTTCGAAGCTCTTGCGGATCGAGGCTTCGCTGCGCCGCGAGGCCGAATATTGCGACAGGCCGCTGGCTAGGCCGGCAGCTGCGATCCCCAAAGCCGGGGCAATGGGATCAAGCGCCAAATCCGCCATATGATAGGTCAGTGCCGAAATGCCTGCGGCCGCAATGCTTGATCCAGCAGCGACAGCGGCCGAGGCCATGGGTTTCAGCCGCAGTGACGCCAGAATGGTGAGGAGGGAGCCGAATGCCAGGCCCGCCATCTCAATCCAGATCGCCGCCGAGGGCCGCCAGGGCATGTGCCCGGTGAGCATCTGCGCGGCGATTGCGGCCTGGATCTGGGAGGATGGGGTAAGCGGATCGGCGGCCGTTGGCCGCAAGTTTCCGGCCTGGGCCAGGCTGCTGCCGATGAACACCAGCTTGTCTTTCAAACGCCGATCGCCCAGCACGCCGATGTCCGAGGCGGAGATCGTGCGGGCCGCCCATTGCTCCGGTCGCGAAGCGTGCAGCCGCAACTCGCCGGCCGAATCGAGTTTTGCCGACATTTCGGCGACGGCGATTTCCGGCGTGCTGCCACCGCTCAGAATGGCGGCGGAAGCTCCCGCCCACAACCGTAACGCATCGACGGCAAGGCCGGGATAGGCGGTCTTTCCCGCCACCACCACGGCAGGCACGGTGCTGACGGTGGCGCTGGCGTCCCCGCTGATCGAGACGGTAGCAAGGCCTGAAGCGCTGGCCACGAATTCGGGGCAGGGCAGTTCGGCGCCATCGCTGCGCCAGATGAAGGGAATATCGACTGGCGGCTTCACGGCCACAGGCGAGATCGATGGCAGTTCGGTGTCGCGGCCCGGCAGCACGAAGCCGATGACGGTCGGTACCTTGCCTATGGCAGCAGCCAGTTCGGCATTGCCGGGATCACTCAAGCCGCATTTGCCGCTCAGCACGATATCGAGGGCGATGGCTTTGGGGCCTGCGGCTGCCACGGAAGCGATAAGCCGTGCTTGAAGGGTTCTGGGCCACGGCCAGTTACCGCTTGCTGCGGCGGCCGCTTCGTCGATATCGACGACCATGATTTCCGGGGTCTGTGGTGCCGCAGCAAACTGCGTGACGATGCCTGAGGCGCGTTCGCGCATCGACTTCAAGGCCTCGGGTTGCAGCGCCAGTAGGAACAGGCCGGCCAGGGTTGTCAGGCCGCCAGCCAGAACGGCGCGCCTGCGAGGCGTCAGGGGGCGCGCCGCCAATTTATCAGTCTCCGTCCGCTTCGGCGGCAGCTGTCAGGCGGGCAATGTTGCAGGTCATCTCCCGGCCATTGCGGGTGATGGCGCCATGCTCTTCAAGCTCCGCCAGGGCGCGGTTCAGCTTCGGCCGGCTGGCGCCCAGGATGGCGGCGATCTCGCCCTGAGCCAGGTCGAGCTTGAGACTGGCGGAGGCCGGAAGGTTTTCGCCGTGGATCTGCCGCAAGGTGGCCAGAAGGAACCGCGCCAGGCGCGCCGAGAGTTCATAAAGCGCCACGGATTCAAGCTGATAGGTTGTTTCCCTCAAGCGCTTGCTCAAGTAGCGGATGATGACCAGCGCCAGAGTTGGCCGCTCGGTCAGCAGCCTGGTCAAGGCGTTACGGCGGATGACCAGTCCGGTGGTGTCGCTGCCGGCCGTCGCATCGGCCGAGCGCGGCTCATGGTCCAGTACGCCCATCTCGCCGACAGCGGCGCCGTTCGCGGCGTGGCGGATGGTCAGTTCCTTACCCGACGCGGTGGCCAGACCCAGCCGGATGCGTCCGCTGTGGATGACAATCAGGAATTCCGCCGGATCGCCCTGCTGGAAGATGGTGACGCCCGCCTTCCAGGACGAGGATGTGGCAATATTTGCCAGTGCCCGGATGTCATCTTCCGCAGCACCGGAAAACAGCGCGCAGCCCGCCAGGAGCGCGTTTGTATCGAATTGCCCGGACATGCTCACCTCTTGCTGCCGCCGCGGAGTGATTTCCGAAGCGGGGACAGACGGCAAGACTTTGTACGCCTGCCGGCACTGGATTTAAACCCCGCTTTCGCCGATCATCGCCTGGTTTCAGGGATTGACACAGCATGGCCCAACTCAGCATCCGTATCGATTTCAACCCGGAGTTTCGCATCGGGCCGGGAAAGATAGCGCTCCTCGAACAGATTGCGGCCCTGGGCTCGATCTCGGCGGCGGGCCGCGCCATGGCCATGTCCTACCGGCGGGCCTGGGAATTGATCGATGACCTCAACACCACGTTCGGCAAGCCGGTGGTCGATTCGAAGAGTGGCGGCAAGAAAGGCGGTGGCGCCACGCTGACGCCGCTCGGCCTCAGCCTAATCAGCCGCTACCGGGCGATGGAGCGCGCGGCGGCGATTGCTACGGCGGCCCATCTTGAGGCACTGCAGGCTGAGATTGCGGCCGCGGATTGATCGCTCGTTATTGTTATTGAGAGATAACACATTGGAATTTCGGTCATCTCGCTCAGGCGATGGAGACCGCCTTGACCACGGCATAGACGGGCATTCCGGAGTCAATCTTCAAGGCAGTGGCGGATTGCCGGGTGATGCGGGCCATGACGATGGACCCTGCGCAATCGATGCCGACGTCGACCGAGGCGCCCACCGCACCACCGAGAGCGGAAACGTGGCCATGCAGAATGTTCAGGGCACTGATGTTTCGCGGCTCCTCCGTCGCGATCATCACGTCCCGCGCCCTGATCCGTACACGGATTGTCTTGCCGATACCGCCAGCCTGGCCCTGCACATGAATGGCGCCGGCGGGGGACCGCAGCAGCGACATATCAAATTCATCATCGTATGAGATCACACCCATGTCGAGGATGGCGCCGCCTTCATCGCGCTCATCTGGTGGCACCAGGTCGAGGCGCTGCATGATGTCGCGTGCCGGACCTGAGGCCGTCACACGGCCATTGGCCATTACCACGATATCGCTGGCGAGCCTCGCCACTTCGGCTACCGAGTGGCTGACATAGACGATGGGAATGCGCAATTCGTCGCGCAGTTTTTCGATATAGGGAATGATCTCGGACTTGCGCAGGGCATCGAGCGAGGACAAGGGTTCGTCCATCAGCAGCAGGCGCGGCGAGGCCAGCAACGCCCGGCCGATGGCGACACGCTGCTTCTCGCCGCCCGACAATTGTCCGGGCTTGCGCGGGAGCAGGGTGCCGATGTTCAGGAGATCGATGATCTGTTCGAAATCGGCGTAACGCCGGGGAGGCGGCGCGAACCATCGGCCAAACTTCAAGTTCCGTTCCACCGACAGATGCGGAAACAGCCGCGCATCCTGAAACACGTAGCCGATGCGCCGCCGATGCGCGGGCGTCACGATGCCGCGCGCCGTATCGGTCAGTACCTCATCGTTGACGATGATCTTCGCTGCGTGCGGCTTGATCAGTCCGGCGATGACATTCACCACCGAGCTCTTGCCCGATCCGGATGCGCCGAAGATCGCCGTCAATGGACCCTTGGCTTCGAAACCCGCATCGAGCACAAAGCTCCCCAGCCGATGCGCGATGCTGACGGACATGCTCATTCGGCGACCCGTTGGCCGATCCGCCTGGCCAGCACCTCGGATGCAATGAGCGCCAGAAGCGAGATGGCGACCGAGATCAGGGTCAATCGCAGGGCTCCGGCATCGCCGCCCGGCACTTGCGTGTAGGTGTAGATGGCCGAGGGCAGCGTTTGCGTTTCACCGGGGATGTTGGAGACGAAGGTAATGGTGGCGCCGAACTCGCCCATCGCCTTGGCAAAGCTGAGGATCATGCCGGCGACGATGCCCGGAAGCGTCAGCGGCAAGGTGATGGTGAGGAACACCCAGAGCGGACTTGCGCCGAGCGTTGATGCCGCGGCTTCGAGCTTGCGGTCCACCGCCTCGATCGACAAGCGGATGGCCCGCACCATCAACGGGAAGCCCATGATCGCACAGGCAAGTGCCGCGCCGGTCCAGCGGAACGAGAAGACGATGCCCCAGTCGGCCAGAGCCGCGCCGAAAATCCCCCGTCTGCCGAAACTCAGCAGCAGCAGATAGCCGGTCACCACCGGCGGCAGCACCAGCGGCAAATGCACCAGGCCATTGAGCAGCTGCTTGCCCCAGAAGTCGCGCCGCGCCAACAGCAGCGCCATGGCGATGGCCAGCGGCAGGCTGGCGATCATGGCAACCAGCGCCACCTTCACACTCAGCCGCACGGCGTTCCATTCGTCGGGGCTGAGGGTGAACCAATCCATCGGCTAGTTGGTAGCAGGCGGAACAAGCAGCGTGAAGCCCTGTGCCACGAAGAAGGCTTGGGCCTTGGCCGATTGCAGATAGGTTACGAAGTCCTTGGCGCTTGCGGCCATCGATGTGGCGGTGATGGCGGCCGGATAGATGATTGCTGGATGCGAGTCAGGCGGAAACGTACCAAGTATTTTCACGGCTGGCTCGGCTTTGGCATCGGTTGCAAAGACAATGCCGAGCGCTGCCTCGCCAATGGCGACGAGCTTCAACGCGGCGCGCACATTCTCAGCCTGCGCCACGTGAGGTTCGACCGCGGCCCAGACGCCAAGCGACTCGAGCGCTGCCTTGCCGTATTTGCCGGCGGGCACGGCTTTCACATCGGCCATCGCCAGCTTGCCGCCGCCCAGCAACTGGGAAAGCGGAAAGTTGGTTTCTATTTTTGTCTCAAGTTTTGAGTCCTGAGGCGCAATCAGCACGATCTCGTTGCCGAGCAGATTGATGGCACTGCCGGGTGCCACAAGGTTCTTGTCCGTCAAGTAGGTCATCCAGGCGAGGTCGGCGGACATGAAGATGTCGGCGGGTGCGCCTTCCTCGATCTGCTTGGCCAGTGCCGAACTTGCCGCATAGGAGATGGCAGTCTCATTGCCGGTCTCGGCCGTCCAGGCGGCGCTCACCGCATCGAGCGCGGTCTTGAGGCTGGCGGCGGCGAAGACCGTCACCTTATCGGCGGCATGCACCTGCGGCACCGGAGTTGCCAGTGCTGAGACGGCTAGGTGGACGATGAACTGCCGGCGGCCGATCAAGGACGAGCTCCAGTGTTGACGCTATATTCAAACAACTATAACACTATTGCCTATTGCGCGTAAACAGATGACGCGCCCCGGCATGAGCTTCGGCTATTTTCGCGGCGTAGGCGGCAGCATTGCCGGGCCCGTTGTAGATGGTGGCGAATGCCGTCCAATCCGCTGCCTTCAGAGCCTCGATGATGTTCTTTGCGGCGCAGAAGTCGAAGAAGCCGCAGACTTGCCAGCGTTCCGAGCGCGCGAAAGCCTGGCGCATGGCCAGGGCCGAGACATAGCCGATCACATCATGGTTGAAGCCCATGATCTGCGGCCCGCCGAAGCTGGCGCACAGGCTGGCGGTTTCCTTGTCCGCCAGGGCCTCAGCCAGGGCAATCGCCAGATACTCCGTCTGCTGGTCGCCGTGAAACACCCGCCAATCCTCGGTCTCAGATCGGCGGAAGCGGTGCTGCTGCCAGCGCGCGCCCTCGATGCCGCCGCGTCCGCCGAACTGGAAATGCCGGTCGAACAGCGCCTCATGATCCTTGCCCCAGCGGTTGAAAAAGACATGCGCTTCGAAGCGCAGCACCGGCTTGCCACGGACGAAACGCAAATCCCCGCACTCGACCTTCCACACGGCGAGCGCTGCCGCTGGTGAAATGCCCGAAGCCGCGCACAAGGCCGCCAGCAAACCACCGATGCGGTTCCAGGTCATGGCGAGGCTCGAGTCACCGCTCAATCTCCGCCCTGGCGCCAGGCGGACCGGCGCCAGCGCCTGTTGATCGCGAAAAGGCGCCGGGCCCACCGCCGCTAGGCCACCTGGCCGATGTCTTTCAGCAGGTCATTGAACCAAGCCGTGCCGGGGTCAAAATGCTTGCCGCCCTTGATGCGCGGGAATTCGATGGCGCGCAATTCATCGCCACGCTCCTCATCGTGGCCGACAACACCGGAAACACCCGCCAGTGCCGAGTCCACCGCCACATGCACCATGGCGCGGATCAGGTCGAGATCGGCCTTGTTGGCCGCCGCCGAGCGGCCGAAGTAGCCGGATTTCTGCACCAGCGTTTTGTCGGCGCCGATCTTTTTGCCGAATTGCTTGCCGAACCAGTCGCCGACCTTCACCTGGTCGAGCCTGACGTGACCGAAGGCGTCGCGGTCGAGCTTATCGCCCCTGGCCTCAAGCTCGGCGACGATTTCGTTCACGCAGGCGCCTTCGCTCACAAATATCGACACCGAATCCTTCTCGTCCATCACCTTCTTCAGGCGAATGGCCTCCGCCTCGATGTCGATTGCCATCTCGGGCACATAGACGGCGTCGATGTCCTTGTGGCGGCGCGACAGGTTGAGCTCGGGCAGGAATTCCAGC
>JANPCS010000258.1:0-1978 GCA_031431065.1 Hyphomicrobiales bacterium
GCCCCTTCTACAGGCCGGAAGACGTCGAAACCTTAGACAGTCTACTCCGTAACCGCCGGAAATCCCACTAGCGTTGTGAGTGAGAACAAGTCTGCATAGAATCCCTCAAGCCGCCTCTTCCGTCTCAGCTGGGATCATCCCCAGCGCCGCCATGTAGACATCGAGCATCGATTGTTCTTCCTCGCGCTCGGTGGCCTCTTTCTTCCGCAGTGAAATCACCTTGCGCAGGATCTTGGTGTCGAAGCCGTTGCCCTTGGCTTCGGCGTAGACTTCCTTGATGTCGGCGGCGATGGTCTTCTTCTCTTCTTCCAGCCGCTCGATGCGCTCGACGATGGATTTCAATTGGCCGTGGGCGAAAGTCGTCTTGGTGGCGGGCATGATGGCGGTCCTTGAAAGAATTAATCAATGCTTGTGGGAGGTCTCGAACTTGGCCTTTTGCTCGGGTGACGCATCGGCCTGATACTTGGCCTTCCATTCGGCCTGCGGCATGCCATAAACCATGGTTCTGGCCTCATCGCGGGTCACGGCAACGCCCTTGGCCTTGGCCTCCTCCTCGAACCAGTTCGACAGGCAGTTGCGGCAGAAGCCCGCGAGATTCATCATGTCGATGTTCTGCACACCGGTGTGCTGGCGCAAATGCTCGAGGAGCCGCCGGAAGGCGGCGGCTTCAATCTCGGTCTGGGTCTTGGCGTCGATATTCATGGGGCGAGCCTCTTGTCAAACTCCATACATAATGGCTCCCGCCACGATCACCAGCCGTTCTACCGCGTCATCCACACATGATTTTCCGGCGGTCGGAACCGGGCGGATTGGGAGGCCTCCGCGCGGTTAATCTTTGTCATGGACTGGCCATATAGATGAGGCTAATCCCTCAGTCATCTGGCGAAACACCTTGAAGCCAAAGGCTCCCGGGCCGTTTCCCGGAGTTGACGGCGGGCGGCCATGTGGGAATGTAATGACTGATTCGTTGATAACAGACCCGGAGGCGGCGGTATGATGCGAAACTTGGCGCTCTCAGGCGGAGCGATCGTCTTTCTCGCCGGCATGAGCCTCGAGGCGCAGGCCGATCTCAAACTGTGCAACAACACCGACAGCCGGGTGGGCGTGGCGCTTGGCTACAAGAACCAGGACGGCTGGGCCACCGAGGGCTGGTGGACGGTCGAGCCGCAGAAATGCCTGCCGCTTCTGAAGGGCAATCTCATCGCCCGCTACTACTACATTTTCGCTGTCGATTATGACAAGGGCGGCTCGTGGGGCGGCAAGTCGATGATGTGCACCCAGGACAAGGAATTCACCATCAAGGGCATCGAGGACTGCGAGACCCGCAGCTTCACCAAGACGGGATTCTTTGAAGTCGATACCGGTGAACAGGCCGACTGGACCGTCTCGCTTTCGGGCGAGAAGACCACACAAGGACAATAAATTGCGCCGCAACCGGAATGTGAAAATCGTGGCCACACTCGGTCCCGCGTCGTCATCGCCTGAGATGTTGGAAAAGCTCTTTCTCGCCGGCGTCGATGTCTTCCGCATCAACATGAGCCACACCGCGCACGAGTTGCTGCGCCAGCTGCACGGCAGCATCCGCGCGCTTGAAGCCAAGCTGAAGCGCCCTATCGGCATCCTCGCCGACTTGCAGGGCCCCAAAATCCGCATCGGCACCTTCGCCAACAAGGAAGCCAAGATCAACGCTGGCGAAACTTTTATCTTCGACACCGACAAGACGCCGGGCGACGCAACGCGTGTCTATCTTCCGCACCCGGAAATTTTCGCCTCCGCCCAGGCCGGCGACAATCTGCTGCTGAACGATGGCCGGTTGCGCGTCGAAATCGTCGCGGCCGAGGTCAACAAACTGACCACCAGAGTTATCTTCGGCGGCATCCTGTCGGACCGCAAGGGCGTCAACCTGCCCGACACCCTCATTCCGATTCCCGCCTTGACCGAGAAGGACCGCGCCGATCTCGAGGCGGCAGCCTCGATC
>JANPCS010000259.1:0-2658 GCA_031431065.1 Hyphomicrobiales bacterium
GGCCCGGCGGCACTCCATGGCGGCCACTCGGCTGGGAGGTATCATTGGGCACTCTTTCGACTTCGGCGATAGCGGACCGGGAGGGTGGATTTTCATTGCCGAGCCCGAACTTCATTTAGGACCCCATGTGCTTGTTCCCGATGTGGCAGGTTGGAAAGCGGAGCGCTTCACCGAGACCGACGAAGGACCTTGGTATGAAGTGGCGCCGGACTGGATTTGCGAAATCCTGTCGCCTTCGACCGCCAAGAAGGATCGCGGCGACAAAATGCGTATCTATGCCACCTATCAGGTGGCGCACCTGTGGCTGCTCGACCCGAAAGACCGCCTGCTTGAGGTTTTTCAGAGGCAAGACTCCAATTGGCTCCGCACGCACAGTTTCGCCGACACGGAAGACGTGCAAGCGCCGCCTTTCGATGCCATCACCTTCTCTCTTGGCCGGCTCTGGCCCTTCGATCCGCCGCACGACAGCAATCCTTAAGAGGCAAGACGCTCCATGCCATCCATCCTCATGCCCGCCCTTTCGCCCACCATGGAAGAGGGCAAAGTCGCCAAATGGCTGAAAAATGTCGGCGACACGATCAAGCCGGGCGATGTCCTGGCCGAGATCGAGACCGACAAGGCGACCATGGAAGTGGAGGCGATAGACGAGGGGATGCTCACCGCGATCCTCGTGGCCGCGGGCACCGAGAACGTGAAGGTCAACACGCCGATCGCGGTGATCGGCGAGGCGGATGCGGCCAAACCTGCGGCTGCCACCCCCTCTCCCGTCGCATCGCGGAGCGATGCGCCGACCTCTCCCACGAGGGGAGAGGTGGTATCTTCTACCTCCCCCCTTGCGGGGGAGGTCGACGCGCGACGCGCGGCGGGTGGGGGCCTCTTGGCCGATCCCGAAATCCCCGAAGGCACCGAGATGGTGTCGATGACGGTGCGCGAGGCGATCCGTTCCGCCATGTCGGAAGAGATGCGGCGCGATCCCGACGTGTTCCTGATGGGCGAAGAGGTCGGCCAGTATCAAGGCGCCTATAAAATCTCCCAGGGCATGCTTGAGGAGTTCGGCCCGAAGCGGGTGATCGACACGCCGATCACCGAGCATGGCTTCACCGGCCTGGCCGTGGGTGCTGCCTACGCGGGTCTTCGTCCCATCGTCGAATTCATGACTTTCAACTTCGCCATGCAGGCGATCGATCACATCATCAATTCCGCCGCCAAGACCCTTTACATGTCGGGTGGCCAGATGGGTTGCCCCATTGTGTTTCGTGGCGCCAATGGTGCGGCGGCCCGCGTCGGCGCCCAGCATTCCCAGGATTACGCCGCCTGGTATGGCGCCATCCCCGGCCTGAAAGTCGTGATGCCCTATACGGCGGCGGACGCGAAAGGCCTGATGAAATCGGCCATCCGCGATCCCAACCCGGTGATCTTCCTCGAGAATGAAATCCTCTATGGTAAGAGTTTCGACGTGCCGAAGCTTGACGACTGGATCGTACCCATCGGCAAGGCGCGCATCCATCGCGTTGGCAAGCACGTCACCATCGTCGCCTTCAGCATCGGCATGACCTATGCGATTGCCGCAGCCGACAAACTGGCAGCGGAAGGCATCGAGGCCGAGATCATCGATCTCCGCACCATCCGCCCGATGGACATCGCGACAGTCGTGGAGAGTGTCAAGAAAACCAATCGCTGTGTGTGCATCGAGGAGGGTTACCCGCAATTCTCGGTCACTTCCGAACTCGCGGCGCAAATCATGACCCACGCCTTCGACTATCTCGACGCGCCCGTCGCACGCGTCGCCGGCAAGGACGTTCCCATGCCCTATGCGGCCAATCTCGAAAAGCTTGCTCTCCCCAATGCCGATGAGGTGGTCAAAGCTGCAAAGGCGGTTCTTTATGTCTAAACACGATCACCACCATCACGACCACAGCCACGAAACCCATCCGCATCAGCTGCAGCCGCCGCATGAGGTGTTCCATGACCCGAAAGCCGGCGAAGTAGCGCGCGCCTGGGTCACCGGTGGCGGTTTGAGCATGTCGCTGCATGCCATGGCCTTCGGCAAGGCCGAGACCTGGGGCCATGTGCTGGCCGGCATGGCGCAGCAGGTGGCGCAGGCCTGCGAGGAAATGGGCCACGGCAACGCGGCTGATAATTTCGCCGCCATCCGCAAGGTGCTGACCGAGGATTTGAGCAAGGCGGCCGCGCAATTGTCGCCGCTGGCCAAGAAGTAAAACACCGATGGCCGACCCCGCCCAGCGCCGCGCCACCTATGCCGATCTCGAGGCTGTGCCGCCGCATCTGGTCGCGGAGATCATCCATGGTGCGCTGGTGACGCATCCGCGGCCCGCGCCGCGGCATGCGGGGGCGCAAAACAACTTGGGCGCCAGCTTGACGCCCGGAAACCAGTGGGGGAAGGGTGGTCCCGGTGGTTGGGTGTTTTTCAGCGAGCCGGAACTCCACCTTGGCGGCAATGTGGTTGTTCCGGATATTGCGGGATGGCGCCGCGAAAGGCTGCCGGCACTTCCGGAGACAGCATATTTCGAGTTGGCGCCGGATTGGGTTTGTGAGGTCCTCTCAGACTCAACCGAGAGCTATGATCGAAATGCCAAACGCAATATCTATGGCGAGGCCGGTGTGCCCTATCTGTGGCTGCTCGATCCGCGCGGCAAG
>JANPCS010000260.1:0-2205 GCA_031431065.1 Hyphomicrobiales bacterium
CTTTGGTGAGCGCTGGTTGCGAGACGTTACATTCGGCCGCCGCCCGGGTAAAATTCAGCAGACGCGCCGCAGCCAGCACATACCGGACCTGGAACATTTCCATCGCCTGTCTCCCGCCTTCAGCCTGCAAGTCTTGTAACATACTCTGCCATAGCCGGAAGTTATCGTTCCATAGGAAACATGTCGTTCACTTGACGCAGCAGATGTTCTCTAGTTGTCCATGCAAACAATTGCACAGGAGGAAAACATGACGGTATTCATGGTGGAACGCGATCTTAAGGGCATCAGCATGGAGGCGCTGGGCGGTGCACAGAAAGCGGCGATCAATACCGCCGGAGAGATGTCTGCGGCTGGAACCGATATCAAGTACATCCGCTCAACATTTGCGCCCGAAGATGGCCGCTGCATGTGCCTGTTCGAGGCCGGCTCCGAAGCGGCGGTCAAGAAACTCAACGATGATGCGGGCTTGCCATATCATCGCATCACCAAGGCCCTCGACCTGACGCCTTGACAGCCGTCACGCGATATAGAACAGCGGCCGCCGAATACCGGCGGTCGCTTTGCGGTAGCGGACCAGTCAGAACGAAACCCCGTGCGGGATCAGCCGGTGCTCATGCGCCTGCCGCTCCAGTGCCTCGCGGAAATCCGGGTGGGCGATCGAGATCAGCGCCCGCGCCCGTTCGGCCACCGATTTGCCCTTGAGATTGACGATGCCATATTCCGTAACGACGTACATAATGTCGGAGCGCGGCGTCGTGACCACATTGCCGGGCGTCAGATTGAGCACGATGCGGCTCTTTCTTTCGCCGCGCTTGTCGTAGGTCGAGGACAGGCAGATGAACGACTTGCCGCCCTTCGAAGCATAGGCCCCGCGCACGAATTGCAATTGCCCGCCCGTGCCACTGATGTGGCGGTGCCCATCGGACTCGGACGCCGCCTGCCCTTGCAGGTCCATCTGCGTCGTATTGTTGATCGACACCACGTGATCGTTCTGCGTGATGTTGTGGGGTAAGTTGGTATAATCGACGGGATAGCATTCGAGATCGGCATTGCGGTTCAACGCCGCATAGAAAGCCGCCGATCCCAGTCCGAACGAAAATCCGACCTTGCCGGGGTTCAAATTCTTCCGGGCGCCATTGATGCGCCCGGCCTTGTACAGTTCGACGAGGCCTTCGGTCAGCATTTCGGTGTGAACCCCAAGATCGCGCGCACTGCTCTCCAGCAACTGCGAGCACACCGCGTTGGGCATGCCGCCGATGCCGATCTGCAGGCAGGCGCCATCCTCGATTTCGTTGGCGATGAGTTTGCCAACCGCGCGGTCGGCCTCGGTCGGCGGCGGGTTCGGCACCTCGACGGCCGGCCGGTTGTCGCCTTCAATAATATAGTCGACCTCCGAAACATGCACGCCATTGTCGACACCCAGCACATAGGGGTTGCCGTCCGTCACCTCGACGATCACCAGGCCGGCGCGCTCGATCACCGCCCGGTGCCACAGGTTGGCGGCGCTGAAATTGAAGAATCCATTCTCATCCATCGGGCAGCATTTGAGAATGACGATATCGACCGGCGCCATGAAGCGGCGGTAGTAATCCGGAATCTCGCCGAGGTTCACCGGAACGTAATTGCAGCGGCCGGCATCGTGCTTTTTGCGGTCATAGCCCGAAAAATGCAGACTGAACCAATGGAAGTGCTGGCCTTCCGGATCGTCCTCGATCACGGCGCGCGGCCGCAGTGTCAGGCAGGAGCGGATTTTCACGTTCGAGAGTTCCGCCTTGCGCGCCGCCAATGCCGCGTCGAACACATCCGGCTGGCAAAGCGAAGTGCCATAGTCGATCCACATGCCAGACGTGACCAGGCTCGCGGCTTCTTCCGCCGAAATTGTCCTGGCCTTGTTCGCGGCAACTCTCATTTGCATGAGCAATCCTCCCCCGCTCAGATCAAACGAAAGCGGTAAAATCATCAGCCGTCAGCTGTGGCGCATTCTTGAGGGTGGCGATTTGAACCTCCGCCGCACCGCCATGCCCGTCGATGTCGTAATAGATGAAACCGTTGTCGGTGTCATAGAGGAACAGCGCACCCGTATTTGCCGCCGTCGTGACGGGATCGGCACCCTTGATCAAGGTGATCGGACCGCCATTGGGCAAGGCGCCATAACCGGCGCCCCGATTAAAATACAGCGTATCGTCGGCGGAAACGAAATCGGTG
>JANPCS010000261.1:0-13680 GCA_031431065.1 Hyphomicrobiales bacterium
CAGGACGTCACCTACGTCACCGAGCGCTGTGTGCTGAAACTGACGCTGGAAGGCATCGCCGTCACCGAGATTGCGCCGGGTGTGGAACTGCAGGCCAATATTCTCGATCAGGCGGACTTCCCGCTCATCGTCTCGCCGCAGTTGAAGGAAATGGACAAGCGCCTGTTCACGCCGGAAATTATGGGACTGACGCTTCATGGTTGATACCGGCAACGCACGCATCAAGCTACAGATCGATGGCCACCTCGCAACGATTACCATCGCGCGGCCCGAAAAGCTCAACGCGCTCGACTACGAGATGGTGCTGGCGCTCGAACGCGCCGCGCATCTCGTCGATGCGGCGCAGGATGTGCGCTGCGCCATCATCACCGGTGGAGGTGAAAAATCCTTCTGCGCGGGTGGCGACATCGAGGCCTGGTCAGCCTGGAGCCCCAATGATTTCGGCATGGCCTGGGTGCGCCATGGCCATCGCGCCTTCGATGCGCTGGCACGGTTGCGTCAACCCCTGATCGCTGCCTTGAACGGCCACACGCTGGGCGGCGGACTGGAACTCGCGGCAACGGCGGATTTCCGCATTGCCGAGGAGCATGTGAAGCTTGGCTCTCCCGAGACCGGGCTTGGGGTTATTCCCGGCTGGTCGGGCACGCAACGCACGGTGCGCCGATTCGGTTCGCAACTCGTCCGCCGCATGGCATTGCTTGGGGATGTATTTACTGCCGGACAGGGGCTGCAGCTTGGGCTGGTCGATGCGGTTGTGCCGCGTGGGACCTTGAATGTTGCAGCGCAGGAAATGGCGGCGCGGCTGATGGCCCGCGGGCCTGTTGCCACGCAGGCAACCAAGATGTTGATCAACGCCGCCGAAGGCGAGGAAACCGAGCGTGCCCTTGAGTCGCTTGCCGGTGCAGTTGCCTCCGCAAGTGCTGAACTCAAGGTCGGAATCGCCGCCTTTCGTAACAAGGCGAAGCCGAAGTTTTAGGCAGAAATCTATGCCGCGTTGCACAATGGCAATATTCATTATGCAATTGTATGACAAGGATTATTGACAAGCGGTCGCAGTAGAATAGTGTGCCGCTCGATGCGGTTCCAGAACAGAGAACTGCGCACCAATTGGGAGGATCTGAGACGATGTCACTAGGTAAAATAATTGCCGGTACGGTGATGGCTGGAGTCGCGTTCTGCGGCCTCGCGGCCAGCGCTTCGGCAGAAATGATGTATGACGGCGTAACCATCAACATTCTCACGCGCCCGGGTCCGGTTATTGCCGGCCGCCTGGCTGAACGCGGCAAGGAATTCGAAGCCGCCACCGGTGCCAAGATCGTGGTCACCGAAGTGCCCTTCGCGGAAATCTTCCCGAAGCTCCAGGCGGACTGGACGACCGGCACCAATTCGATCGATGTGGGCGTCTTCGCCGCCGGCTGGGGCGTGGAACTCGCCGGTGCCGGCCTTCTCGAAGACTTGGACCCCTATGTCGCCAAGGATACCAAGATCGACATGGCGGACATCGCGCCCTACTTCCGTGAATTTGGCCAGAAGATCGGCGGCAAAACCATGCTGCTGATGGTCGATGGCGACTTCCAGATGGTGTATTACCGCAAGGACATTCTGGAAAAGAACAACCTGCAGCCGCCGAAGACCTGGGATGACTATTTGAACATTGCCAAGACGATTCATGGCCAGGACATGAATGGCGATGGCGTTCCCGACTATGGCTCCTGCATCTTCAAGAAACGCAATGCCCAATCGTATTTCGCCATCCAGACAATGGTTGCGGGTGCTGTGCAGACCAAGGGCACAGCCCAGGGCTTCCATTTCGATGGCGCGACGATGAAGCCGATAGTCAACAACGAGGCATGGAAGAAGGCCTTCGAAGTTTACAAGGAAACCGGCAAGTACGGTCCGGCCGAAGAACTGAACATGGACATCGGCGATACCCGTGGCCTATTCAAGGCCGGCCGCTGCGGCATCATCATCGAGTGGGGCGATCCGGGCCCGCTTTCGCTTGAAAAGGATGCCACCGCCATCAAGGACAAGCTCTATGCGGTGGGTGCGGTCGGCTGGAAAGAAGTTCTCAACCGCGAAACCGGAAAACTTGAGCCGGTGACCAAGGAGAATTCTCCCTACTCCGTCGACGGCGTCAATTACGCTCCGTTCGCTGCCTTCGGTGGCTGGGCTGGCGCCATCAACGCCAAGATCGACCCCAAGAAGAAGCAGGCGGCCTATGATTTCCTGTCCTACATGAACCAGGCCGCCCAATCCAACACGGACGTGACCCTGGGCTGGACGGGCTACAATCCCTACCGTCTTTCCCAGCTCAACAATGTTGATCCGTGGGTGAAAGCCGGCTTCTCCAAGGAATCAGCCACGGACTATCTTGCCGCCATCAATGGCGCCTTGAACAACCCGAATATGGCGTCGGACTTCAAGGTTCCCGGCGCTCAGTCCTACTCGAGCGTGGTGCTCGACACCGAACTCGCCCGTTATCTCGCTGGCGAGATCACCGTGGACGAGGCGCTCAAGAACATCGAAGCCGGCTGGGAGCAGATCACCGAAGACTTCGGCCGTGACGCCCAGATCAAGGCGCAAGGCTTTGCCCTCGGCACCGGCAACTGACGCATAGCCGGTAATGCCAAGCGTAACGAAAACCAAGGGCCAGCCGGGTTCATCCCCGGCTGGCCTCTTTCCCTCAGAAAGCTGGGGCGAGTGGATTGACCGCCACTCGGGCATCTATTTCATCGCGCCGGCCGTAACACTCATCCTGATCTTCGCGATCTTTCCGACCTTCTATTCCATCGTCTTCGCCATCAGCCGGGTGAAATTCTCGCCGACCGGGCTGCAATTCCGCACGGTGTGGCTGCAGAATTTCCAGAAGCAGTTCCTTGGCAACGAGCAAATCCATTTCCTTGGGCGGCTGGAGGGCCTGAGCGCCATCGGCTGGGTGTTCAGCCTCGCTGTCACGGCGGCCGTGCTCTGGTGGCTCTATCGCTCTTACCGCAACGGCGCATCGTGGATCGGCATGATCGGGCGGCTGATATCCGCCGCCACGGCGATCGCCATCGCCTTCATCCTGGGTGCCACGCTGCTGTCGGGCAACAACTGGGGCACGCTGATGACGACATTGTTCTATGTCATCGTCGGCTGTGCCTTGCAGTTCGTCATCGGCACGGCGCTCGCTTTCCTGTGCTCGCAGCCGATCTCCGGCAAGAGCTTCTTCCGCGTCGTGTTCTTCGTGCCCTTGATGATCACGCCGTTGGGCGTCGGTTACGCCTTCAAGATGATCCTCGATATCACCAAGGGACCATTCCAGCCGTTCTGGGACTACATTGGCTTGCATGACTGGGCCTGGTCCACCGATGCCTGGGCGGCGCGCTGGTTCGTCATCCTCGGCGATTCCTGGCAATGGATTCCCTTCATCTTCATCATCATGCTGGCAGCACTTGAGAACGTGCCAAGAGACCAGGTGGAGGCGGCCCAGGTGGACGGTGCCTCAAACTTCCAGATTTTCCGCGATGTGACTTGGCCGCAGATTGTTCCGGTCGCCGCGACGGTCATTCTCATCCGCATGATCGAGGCCTTCAAGATTGTCGATCTGCCAAACATCATGACCTCCGGCGGACCCGGCATCGCCACGGAATCGATGACGCTGCACTCGGTCTTCCTGTGGCGGGCCAATGACATGGGGAACTCGGCCGCCGTCGCCTATCTGCTGCTAATCCTTACCGTCATCGTCTGCTCCTCGTTCTTCAACTACGTTGTTCTCGGCCAGCTGCGGAAAGCCAAATGAGCGTGACCAGCCTGAAATTCGAGGCATCCCGGCGCAGCCTGATGGAACGGCTGTTCGAGCCGCCGGCCATCGGCAAAATGTCGCCGGCCGCACGAATCGTGGTCTATGGTTTCCTGCTGTTCTGGACGGGCTTCGTGCTGTTCCCGATCTACTGGGTCGTCATTACCGCGTTCAAGTCGGCGCAAGTCGTCAACGAGGGCCCCTACTACATACCCTTCGTCGATTTCGCACCGACGCTCGATGGCTGGCGCGCGCAATTTGCGACCGACCCGTTCTGCGATCTGGCCGCGGTCGGCCGCCAGCTTGGACTCTATGTTTACAATTCGGTGGCCTTCGTCTTGTCGCCCTTCGTGACCACCGCGCCCATGGAACCGCAGATCTGCAAGGTGTTTCTCGCCTATACCAATTCCTTCGTGATCAGCATTGGCTCCACTGTGCTGTGCATGGTCATCGGCAGCATGGCGGCCTATGCGCTGGCGCGCATCCAGTACAAGCCGAAATTCGGCAACATCGCCGTGTTCGTGCTGCTGGCGCTCTGCGCCATCGCGGCCACGAACTATGCGGGCCTCCATTGGGCCATGTCGGGTGCCGTGGCGCTGGCCCTGTTCTTCCTTCTGGCCCGCGCCTTTGGCAAGCACTTCACAGCACAACTCGGCAATGGCGATATCCTGTTCTGGATCATCTCGCAGCGCATCCTGCCGCCCATCGTCGTCATCTTCCCGATCTACATGATGTTCCAGGCCGTAGGCCTGATCGACACCCATCTCGCCCTCATCCTCGTCTACGCTGTCGCCAATCTGCCGATCGTCGTGTGGCTGATGCACGATTTCTTCGCCAGCCTTCCAATTGAGCTTGAGGAATCGGCCCAGCTCGACGGCGCCACGCGCTTTGGCATTTTCTGGGACATTGTGCTGCCGCTGACCCGTCCAGGCCTTGCGGCCATCACGCTCCTCACCCTGATCTTGAATTGGAACGAGTACATCCTGGCCGTCTTCCTCTCCCTGTCGAAGGCCCAGACCATGCCCATCATGGTGGCTGCCAAGAACGCCGGCGAGCGCGGCATTCTGTGGTGGGAGATGTGCGCCATCATCGTGGTGATGATCATCCCGGTCATCATCATGGCCATCTTCCTGCAACGCTTTATCGCCAAGGGTGTGCTGCTTGGCGCGGTCAAGGGCTGACAATGACACGTGTAAATCCCGGGGTGCCCGTCACCTTCGACAAGATCCAGAAGAGCTTCGGCGCCGTGCGCGTACTGGAGGAGCTCAATCTTGCCGTCGAGCCGGGCGAGTTCCTCGTGCTCCTCGGCGCCTCGGGCTCCGGTAAGACCACCGCGCTGCGCATCCTCTCAGGCCTTGAAACCGCAACCTCCGGCAGCGTGATGATCGGCGACCGCGAAGTCACCCATGTACTACCGAAATACCGCGATATATCCATGGTGTTCCAGAGCTACGCGCTCTACCCGCACAAGACCGTGGCCGAGAATATCGGCTACCCCTTGAAGGTGCGCGGCGTGGCGAAGGCCGACGCCGAGGCACAGATCAAGGATGCCGCCGCCCAGGTGCATCTTGGCGATCTCCTCCATCGCTACCCGCGCGAACTCTCCGGCGGCCAGCGCCAGCGCGTGGCGCTCGCCCGCGCCATCGTGCGGCGGCCCTCGGTGTTCCTCATGGACGAGCCGCTCTCCAACCTCGACGCCAAATTGCGCGGCCATATGCGGGCCGAGCTCAAGCACATGCAGAATACCTTCGGCATCACCACCATCTATGTGACCCACGACCAGATCGAGGCGATGACCCTGGCCCGCCGCGTCGCCATTCTGGAAAAAGGCATCCTGCAGCAGCTCGCCACCCCGGCTGAAATCTACAACAATCCGGCCAACCTTTTCGTGGCCCAGTTCATCGGCTCGCCGCCGATGAACGTCGTCCATGGCCAACTCGAGGGAGCGGTCTTCCATTCGAATGGCGCCAAGGTCGATGTGCCGGTGTCGGGCAAGGTTGCCAAGGCGATCCTCGGCGTGAGACCGGAGGATTGCTCGGTTGTGGCACCAGCCAAGGGCAATGTTGCGGCGGAAATCTATACCGTCGAACTGATCGGTGACCATACGCTGGTGACGGTCAAAACCGGCAGCGACATGGTCACCGTGAAGGCGCCGAAGGATTTCAACGGCAAGACTGGCGAGAAGATCGGCGTGTCGCTCACCAAGGATCGCCTCTTCGTGTTCGATGCCACCAGCGGTGCGCGAATACGCTGAGCCTTCGGCAGGTCATGCCGCCCGGCGGCGCGGATTGCGCGCCTGTGACAGCGAGGCATCGCGTTTGGCAAATCGGCCACCCTTCATGACACCAAGGATGCGTTTCTGATCCTGGAGAATACGGATGTCATCGAGCGGGTTGCCATCGAGCAGCAGCAGATCGGCAAGGAAGCCGGGCTTGATCTGTCCGGTCTCTTGTTCTATCCGCATCAATTCCGCGCCCTGCCGGGTCGCTGCAATGATGGCGTTCATCGGAGTGAAGCCGAACAGCGTGACGAAATGTTCAAGGTCTCTGGCGTTGTCACCCATCGGATTGGTGATGAAGGCGCCATAGTCACCACCCGGCAGCACACGCACACCGCGCCGGTGCAGATCGGTCATGCAGCGCGTCACCATCTCGACCTCGCTCTCCATCGCGGCAATCTTCGCCGCCCCCCACTTGAGATCATAATCCTGGTGATGGCGCAGCATGCTGATCGGCAACCCGGCGGCGGGCGCCACGAAGATGCGATCCTTCGCGGCCTCCAGCATGTCGCGGGCTTCCTCGTCGGCATGCGGCGCGTGATAGATGACTTGCACACCCTGACGAACGCACATCTTGACGCCCGGCGAACTGGTGCAATGCGTGGCAACCATCAGGCGCCGGGCGTTGGCAACTTCCATCACCGCGGCGAGTTCGCGCTCGGCAATCACCGTCACCGTGTCATCGGCATGCATGTGGCCCCAATCGCGGTCGCCCGACACATTGACCTTGATGGTATCGACGCCATCGCGCGCCGCGAGCCGTGCCGCCCTGGTGAATGCGTCAGCGCCGTCGCAGGTAACGGTGAAGCGCACATTGCGCGGGAATGTGAGGTAGTTGTTGTCGAGGTCGCCGAGATTGCCCGATGGCGAAATCTCCTGGCCCGCCGCCCGCATGCGCGGCCCGAAGAACAGGCCCTTGTTGATCGCATCGCGCACCGCGACATCGACGCGGGGCTTGGCCGAGGCCGCCGAGAACAGGCTGGTGAAGCCCCGCTCCAGCAGCATCTGCGCGTTCGCCAAGGCCAGCAGCGAGTGATCCTCCGGCTGGATCTCGACCGCTTGATACATCGAGGCGAGATTGTTGAATGAAATATGACAGTGCGCCTCGGTGAGGCCGGGCATGATCGTCAGCCCCTCGCAGTCAACGTGTTCATCGCCAGGCGCCGCCGGCAGCTCTGTTTCGACGCGCGAAACGGCGGCGATCCTTTCGCTATCAACCGTCACTGTGCCGCGATAGGCGGGCGCCCCGCTGGCATCGATGATCGTGGCATTCCGGAAATGCGTGCGCATGTCAGGCCTCCGTTGGTTGCAGCGTCAAAGCATGCCACGGCCCGCATCGAATGCAAAGGTGCCTTCTGACCGGCGTGCACACCCCCCTTGAGTCTGGAGACCAAGTTGCAATAGAACCGCGCAACCCGCTTAGCTATCATAAGGGCGGCATACGAATCGCCTGAGGAGACTGGCCATGAGACAATTCATCAACGCAAAGGAATCCCTGGTCACCGAGGCAATCGACGGTGCCTTGCTGACGGCAGACGGCCGGTTGGCGCGGCTGGATGGCTATCCGCACATCAAAGTAGTGGTTCGCGCCGATTGGGACCGCTCCAGGGTTGCCTTGGTGTCGGGTGGCGGTTCCGGCCATGAACCTTCGCATGCGGGCTTTGTCGGCCATGGCATGCTCACGGCTGCCGTCTGTGGCGACGTATTCGCATCACCCTCCGTCGATGCGGTTCTGGCCGGGATACTGGCGGTGACAGGTGCCGCCGGGTGTCTGCTGATCGTCAAGAACTATACCGGCGATCGGTTGAATTTCGGCCTGGCGGCGGAGCGGGCCCGCGCCTTCGGGCTGAACGTCAGCATGGTGGTTGTCGATGATGACGTTGCGCTGCCGGACTTGCCACGGCCACGCGGTGTGGCAGGCACGTTGTTTGTCCACAAGATTGCCGGCGCATTGGCGGAGCAGGGTGCCGATCTCGAGGCAGTGACCAAGGCAGCAAGGCAAGTGATCGACAGCGTTGTTTCAATCGGCATGTCGCTGGACACCTGCACGGTTCCGGGGGCGGAGAAGGAGGATCGTATCGCCGCTGGCAAGGCCGAGTTGGGCTTGGGGATTCATGGCGAGCCGGGTGTCGAGCAAGTGGACTTCAAGGGCGCCCGCCAGGCCATGGAATTGGTGGTCGATAAGTTGGCTCCGGCAATCGGACCAGGCCCGCATGTCGCGCTTCTTAACAACCTGGGCGGCGCCACGGGTCTGGAAATGTCGGTGCTTGCCCATGAATTGGCAAAGTCCCGCATTGGAAGCCAGATTAGCCATTTGGTTGGTCCTGCGGCCATGATGACATCGCTTGATATGCATGGCTTCTCGGTTTCGCTGTTGCCGTTGCAGGATCAATCACTGATGGCGCTGAAGACCGATGTCGCGCCGTGGGCCTGGCCCGGATGCCATCCGGTTGCTGCGGTCAATGTACTTCCATTGCCCAGTGGTCTGACGCCGATACAGCCAAATCCATCGAAGAACGAAAAGACTGAAGCATTGATCCGCCGCTGCTGCGAAATCATGATTGCCGCCGAACGTGATTTGAATTCGCTCGATGCGAAGTCGGGCGATGGCGATACCGGTTCGACCCTGGCAACTGCATCTCGCGACTTGATCAAGTCTCTTGACCGCCTGCCATTGGCCGATTGGACCGAGTTGTACCGGTCGATCGGCTTGGAACTGAGCCAGACGATGGGCGGTTCCTCTGGTGTTTTGCTGGCGATCTTTTTCTCGGCCGCCGGCGATGCATCGGCGAACGGCCAGGACGCTGTGAGCGCGCTGAAAGCAGGCCTCTTCCGCATCCAGCAAGTTGGTGGCGCCGAAATGGGTGATCGCACCATGATCGATGCGCTTGCACCAGCCCTCAATGTCCTGCCCAAGGGGCTGGAGTTCGCGGCGGCCGCGGCGCGACAGGGTGCCGACAAGACCGGAACCATGCTGCGCGCCAAGGCGGGACGCGCCAGCTATGTCTCCGAAAACCATCTCGCTGGCCACAACGATCCCGGTGCCGAGGCGGTGGCCATCCTGCTTGAGAAACTGTTTCAAACCGTCGGCACTTGAAGTTCTTGGGTTGTTGCGTGAACGAATGACTGCGGGCGAACAGCGTTCATGAGCGAAGAAAGCATCTATGCGAATCAAACCTTCGGCCAGAAAACCGGATTCGGACAATCGGCGGCCTTGCTTGTCGTCGTCTATGCCGATGATGGTGCGGATGCCGGCATCTGGTGTCGGAAGGTTCCAAGGCTGCGCGAATTGACGAAGGCTGCTTCCGCAAGCCAGGTTGTGAACCTGCTTGCGCCGCGCACCGGAGAACCGATCGTCCGGAAGACCTAGGCTTCGGCGTTCTTTGCCACAAACTTAAGCGCCACGCTCTTCGCCAAGGGTATCGACACGCTTGTCATCGCCGGTGCCACGACAAGCGGTAGTGTGAGGGCCAGCGTGATCGATGCCATGAGCTGGAATTTCCGCCCTATCGTCGCAAAGGACTGCGTAGGCGACCGGGCATTGGGGCCGCACGAGGCTAACCTGTTGGACATGGGCCAGAAATATGCCGACCTGCTGACAGCCCGCGAAGTTATCGCTGAAATGTCAAGGCAGGACTGACATCAAACACCAATCGGCATGTGCTCTGCCGAACGCGTTACGGCACGTGGTGCGGTCAACTCTTTCCACGTCGAAAGCGCCTTGTTGACAGCGGGGAAGGGTTTGCGGGCAATGAACTTGCCGCGGCCTGGGCGTGGCTGGTCGTTCTTGCCGTAGGTCCACACCACTTCACCGCGCGAAATGGTGTGGCGCGCCTGACCGTTCACCTTGAAGCCCTCGAAGACATTGTAATCGATGATCGACTTCTGGGTGGCGGCGGAGATGGTCTTCTTGATAGCCGGATCCCAGACCACAAGGTCGGCATCCGATCCCGGAAGAATGGCGCCCTTCTGCGGATAGATATTGAGGATCTGCGCGATGTTGGTGGAGGTGACTGCCACGAATTCATTCATGGTGATGCGGCCAGTCTCCACGCCCGCGGTCCACAGCACCGAGGCGCGGTCTTCAAGGCCTCCCGTGCCGTTTGGAATCTTGGTGAAGTTGCCCACGCCAAACCGCTTCTGCTTCGTGGTGAAGGCGCAATGATCGGTCGCCACCACTTGCAATGAGCCTGCGGCCAGACCCGCCCAGAGTGAGTCCTGGTGACTCTTGTCACGGAAAGGCGGCGACATCACGCGCTGCGCCGCGTAGTCCCAGCTCTTGTTTTTGTATTCGCCTTCGTCAAGCGTGAGATGCTGGATCAACGGTTCGCCATAAACGCGCATGCCCTTCTGGCGGGCGCGGCGGATGGCTTCATGCGCCTGCTCGCTTGAAGTGTGCACAATGTAGACGGGAACCCCCGCCGCATCGGCGATCATGATGGCCCGGTTGGTGGCTTCGCCTTCCACTTCCGGCGGACGCGAATAGGCGTGGGCTTCCGGACCCGTGAAGCCTTCATCCATGAACTTCTTCTGCAGGGCGGCAATGATGTCGCCATTCTCCGCGTGCACCAGTGGCAGCGCGCCCAGCGCCGCGCAGCGTTGGAACGAGGCGAACATCTCGTCGTCGTTCACCATGAGGGCGCCCTTATAAGCCATGAAGTGCTTGAAGGTATTGATGCCCCGCTTCACCACTTCGCCCATTTCATTGAAATGCTTCTCTGACCAGCCGTTGACGCACATATGGTAGGAGTAGTCGGCGGACGCGTACTTGGTGGCGCGCCCTTCCCAATTCTTGAGCGCGGTCAACATGCCATCAGGACCGGGGATGACGAAATCAACCACCGTAGTCGTGCCGCCGGAGAGCGCGGCAAAGGTGCCGCTTTCCCAGGTCTCGGCAGCCGTTGTGCCCATGAAGGGCATTTCAAGATGCGTATGCGGATCGATGCCGCCAGGCATCACATAGGTGCCGGTGGCGTCGATGGTGGTATCGCCTTTCAGGTTTTCGCCGATGGCCTTGATCTTCTCGCCTTCAATGAGGATGTCCGCTTCATAGGTGCGATCCGCCGCGACAATGGTTCCGCCCTTGATAACTTTCGTTGACATGGCTGTTCTCCCTGGGTTTTCGTCTATCAATTCTCTGGTGGTGGTATCGCGCCTTTGCGCTCGACAATCAACCGGTAGGCTTCCGGCTCACGGTGCTTGGCGAAATTGAATATGGTTTCGCGGTAGCGCTTGCCCAGGTCGAGATCGCAGCGCGCTGTGATGACTTCATCCTCAATCGAAACCGCCTGCGCAATGATTTCACCGGACGGTGCAATGATCGCACTCTGACCCACCATCTTTGAACCTTCTTCGATGCCGCACTTCGCCGTGCCGATGACCCAGGTCGAGTTCTGATAGGCGCCGGCTTGCATGGAGAGGTGGTTGTGAAACATGGTGAGGCCGTCGATGTCGGCATGGCCGGTGTGTTCGAATGGCGTATTGTAGCCGAGCATCACCAATTCGACACCCTGCAAGCCCATGACACGATAAGTCTCTGGCCAGCGCCGGTCGTTGCAGATGCACATGCCCATGACACCGCCAAAGGCCCGCCAAACGCCGAAGCCGAGATTGCCGGGCTCGAAGTAGCGCTTCTCCAGATGCTGGTGCGTGCGATTGGGCTGCGGCTCGGCATGACCGGGCAGATGTACCTTGCGATACTTGCCGATGATCTCGCCGTTCCGGCCAACCAGAATGGATGTGTTGAAGCGGCGCTTGCGGCCATCCTCATGGGCGAGTTCCGCGTAACCCAAGTAGAATCCGACCCCCAACTGCTTGGCTTCGTCGAAGAGAGGTTGGGACTCGGGTCCCGGCATTTGCTTTTCGTAGTAACTTTCCAATTCGGCCTCATCGCCGATCAGCCAGCGCGGGAAGAATGTGGTGAGCGCCATCTCGGTGAAAACGACGAGTTCCGAGCCGCGCTCCTTCGCCTGGCGCATCATGGCGATCAGACGGCTAACCGTCTGCCTGCGGGTTTCAGACTTGGCGATCGGCCCCATCTGGGCCGCGGCGACATGAACGATACGTGTCATCTTTTGTTGCTCCGTCAATGCGACGAATCGAGGTTGCCCTTCGTGCCCTGGTCGACCTTCGAGAGTGTATGCACGTCCGCTGCTGCCCAGGATGCAATCACTGCATCACCACGGTCAACAGGCTCCTTGAAATAGTCGCTGTCCGAAACATTCGCCACGAAGGCTTCGTCGCCTGCTTCCAAGGTCACCTTCACGAAACTTCCCTGATACTCGGTGGCGCGCACCTTGCCAGCCAGTTCATTGACGCCAATCGCGATCTTTCCTGATGGCTTGCTGAGTTTGATGCGATCTCTGCGGATGGCAAAGGAGAGCGGCGATCCCTGCTTGACAGCAATATCGCCCGCAGGTGCTTCAAAGACCGAGCCACTCGCTGCCTTGAGCCTGACCACGCGGCCCTGACTTCCTTCGACAATGCCGGTCAGTACATTCTGGCCACCCATGAACCGGGCTACATAGGGTGTGTTGGGGCTGTTGAAGATATCCTTTGCGGAAGCGGCCTGGTCGATGACGCCAGTATCCATGACCACCACCATGTCGGCGAGTGCAATGGCTTCCGGTTGCGTATGGGTCACATGAACGAAGGTGATCCCAAGTTCGCTCTGCAAGCTCTTCAGCTCTCCACGCATGCGAAGCCTGAGGAATTCGTCGAGTGCTGAAAGCGGTTCATCAAGTAACAGTACGCGCGGATTGGTAATCAGCGAACGCGCCAGGGCGACGCGCTGCTGTTGGCCGCCGGAGAGTTGTGCCGGCATGCGGTCGCGCAAGTGATGAAGTTGCACCCGGTGCAGCATCTCCTCGGCCTTGGCGCGGCGCTCGTTTTTCCCGACACTGCGCATCTTCAAGTAGAAGGCAACATTGTCGAGGACTGTGAGATGCGGGAACAGCGCGTAATTCTGGAACATCATGGCAGTGCCACGTTCGACCGGCGACTTCCCGACAACCGGCTGATCACCGATATAAATTTCGCCGGAGGTCGGTGTCTCGTGTCCCGCAATCATGCGGAGAATGGTTGTCTTGCCGCAACCCGATGGGCCGAGAAGGCAGCAATATGAGCCATGCGGGATGGTCAGGTTGATATCCTTGACCGCATGGGACGTCCCGAACGTCTTGGTGATGTTGACGAGGCGGATTTCGCCGGACTGCTTATCGTCTTGCATGTTTCTACTTCTGGCGGGAGCGTTTGCGTTGGATCATGATGATGGAACCGAGTGCCAGTGCGATGGCGATCAACGATACAAAGGTCGTGACGGCGCCCAGTGCATAGAGGGCAGGCGATGTGACGTTGGTGGTCATCGTCCAGATTTCCAGCGGCAGCGTGTTTTTGGAGCCCACGGTCAACCAGCTGCGCGGGAATTCGTCATAGGAAAGTGTAAATCCAAACAGCGCCACGGCAATCATGCCTGGGAATACAATCGGGATGACGACATCCTTCAGTGATTGCCACTTGCTGGCACCCAGGTCATAGGCTGCTTCTTCATAGGATGGACTGAGGCGGCCGAGGATCGCGAACATGATCAGGAGACCAAATGGCAGGCACCAGGAAAGATGGG
>JANPCS010000262.1:0-21243 GCA_031431065.1 Hyphomicrobiales bacterium
CGCAATGATCTTGCCGACCCGGACGCCACCGGTGAAGGTGATGATGTCGATGTTTTCGTTGGTCACCATCTCGTCGCCGATGTCTTGCGGCCAGCCGGTGACCACCTGGAACATCTGTGGAGGCAGGCCCGCCTCATAGAGAATGTCGGCCAGGGCAATGGCGGTGAGCGGCGTCAGTTCGGTGGGCTTGCAGACGACGCAGTTGTTCGTTGCAATGGCCGGCGCCACCTTGTGCGACACCATGTTGAGCGGATGGTTGAACGGCGTGATCGCCGAAATGACGCCGACCGGTTCGCGCTTGGTGAATATCTTGCGCGGTTTTCCCTGTGGCGTCAGGTCGCAACTGAAGATCTGCCCATCGTCCAGAATGCAAAGCTGGCCCGCCAGCGAATAAACGTCATAGGCGCTGCCAACTTCATAGAGCGAATCCTTCTTCGACAGCCCCAACTCCAACGTGATGAGATCGGACAACTGATCCTTCCGTGAGCGGATCAATTCGGCGGCGCGGAACAGGATCTGCTGACGCTCGTAACGCGTCAGCTTCGGCTTGTAATTGCGGGCGATGCGGAAGGCTTCCGCCGCATGCTCCGCCCGGCCCGCCGGCACCGTGCCGATAATTTCGTTCGTGTACGGATAATGCACCGGAATAACGCCCTCGGCATCGACCTTGCGGCCGCCAATGCGCATCGATTCCTTGATGATCAGGCGGGTGGTAACGGCGACGTTCATGTCATACCTCCACGATGTGGTTGCAGCCGAGCGCGAAGGCGTCGAAGTTGCGCAGTTGCGCGGGCAGGTTCCTGAGCTTGCGGTTGGCGATCACCGGCACCTCCTGCTCGGTCAAGCCGCCGTGCGAGCGCAGCGGTTCATTGAGACCCGAGAGATCGTGTCTATCGCGCGACGTGCCGATGACCCTGGAGCCCTTGGGGCCTCCCGAAATCACGACGATATCGCCCATGCGGTCCTCCGGCAATTCGAAGCGGGCGCAGGCGTCGCGACGGTTCAGCACCACATCGATGCCGGGCTGAGCGCCGATTTCAACCATAACCCCGGCAACGGCGGGGCCATAGGCATAGACAGTTGCAAACGAGCCCAGCGCCCCATGATGCACCACATAAGGGTCGGTGATCGGCAGGATGACCTTGGTCTGGCCCACGCCGAACTTCGTATCAAGCACATCCTGCAAGTAGATGACATCGGGCGAGCCGTCGGCCAGATGCTTGTCCTTCATGCCGTGATCGGCGACGATGATGAGGATGGCGCCGCCTTGATCGAGCTGGCCCAGATAGGTGTCCATCATGGCGTAGAAGACATTGGCGCCAACCGAACCCGGTGCATATTTGTGCTGCACATAGTCCGTGGTCGAGAGATACATGAGATCGGGCCGCATGCTGCTCAGCAATTTGACACCGGCGGCGAAAACGAATTCCGACAGTTCGGCCGAATAGACATCGGGCACGCCCATGCCCACCAGCGAGCAAGCGTCCGCAATGCCATTCTCGATGAGGTTCACTTTGTTGGCTTTCTCGGACGAGAAGGCCACCGCCGAACCATCGAAGACCAGGCCCTTGCCGAGCAGCAGGCGGAGCTTGTCCTTGGCCGTCACCATGGCGATGCGCGCCCCCTGTTTCTGGAAGGCCTCGAAAATCGTCGGCGCCCGCAGCCATTTCGGATCGTTCATCATCGTTTCCTGGCCGGTGGCCGGATCGATGAGATAGTTGCCGCAGATACCGTGCACGGCGGGAGGCCTGCCGGTGACGATCGACAGGTTGTTGGGGTTGGTGAAGCTGGGGATCACCGAATGGCCCGGCAAGTTGGCACCCTTGGCGATGATGCGCCGGAGGTTCGGCATCAGCCCGGCCGCCATCGCCACTTCCATGTAAGCGGGCTCGCTGCCATCGCAGCAGATCACAACAAGAGGTGCTGCCGGCCAATTGTATTCGCGGCCATTGACGCTGACGGTCTTCATGGCTCAGGCCTCGAGCGGGCTTAAGTCAGTGACGTTCATTTCGGTGAGCACGGCGCGGATGGCGGCAAGAACGCTGGCCATCACCTTCCCGTCGAGCTTGCCGATGGTGCCAATGCGAAAGCTTGGGCGCTTCGTCAGCTTGCCGGGATAGATGGCGAAGCCCCGGGTTCGCAGCGACTCGTAGAATTGTTCGAAATCGAAATTCGGATCGCGCGGCGTCAGGAAGGTCTGGATGATGGGGCCAGCTTCAGTGTCGTTGAGCAAGGTGGAAAATCCCATGTCGCGCATGCCCTTGACGAGAACTTGCGCATTGCGGGCATAGCGAGTCCCGCGCGCCGCAACACCGCCTTCCTGCTGATGTTCCTGCATCGCCTGGTGGAAAGCAGCGAGCGCGTGGGTGGGTGGCGTGAAGCGGAACTGACCGTTGGCCTCGAGCCCCCGCCACTGCTCGTAAAGATCGAGCACCACCGAATGACTGCGGCCTTTCGAGGCCTTCAGCATCGAACGCTTCACCAGCACATAGGAAAAACCCGGAACGCCCTCGATGCATTTGTTGGAGGACGACACCAAGACATCGTGGCCGTCACGCATGTCAAGCGCCAGCGCGCCGAACGACGACATGGCATCGACCATCATCATGCGGCCCTTCGCCTTCACCAACTTGGCGATGTCAACAAGCGGATTGACGACGCCGGACGTCGTCTCGCAATGGATGACCCAGACATGGGTGATGGTCATGTCCTCGTCGAGCCTGGCTCCGATCTCGTCCACGGCGAGTGCCGCGCTGTCGCCCTTGTCGATCTTCACCATCGGGCGGCCGATCTTTTCCAGAATTTTGGCGGCGCGGTCGCCATAGGCGCCATTGGCGGCGACCAGCGTCTTGGCCTCGCCCGACGGGCTGAAGGCGCCCAGCGCCGCCTCGATGGCGAAGGTGCCGGAGCCCTGCATGATGACGCACTCATAAGTATCGTCGGCCCCCGCCATCACCAGCAGGCCTTTCCGGATATCGGCCACAATCTTGCGGAACTCGACATCGCGCGAGCCAAAGTCGGCCAGCATGGCGGCCTTCACGGTGCGCGATGTGGTGAGCGGCCCCGGTGTCAGCAGATAGGGCATGTCTTCCTGGCCGGGCGGGCCATTGTAGCGGCGGGCGTTATGATCCATGGCGGGTCCTCGATTCCGGAGCCAAAATGAGCCCTTGACCGCCATCAGTCAAATCTGCCGTTAATCCCGGGCGCGCGGCAGCGGCGGGAAACAAGCGATGAACCTTGCTTGCCGCCGCCGGAACCCCGATAATCGCTCCTCAACGCTTGAGGGAGCACGTCCATGTTCGGTTACAGTCTACTCGGTCTTGCCATCGTCATCGGCGGCTATCTGGTCTGGGCTTATAATGGCCTGGTCAGCAACAAGAACCTCGTGGCCGAGGGCTGGAGCGGCATCGACGTGCAATTGCGCCGCCGCGCCGATCTCATTCCCAACCTGATCGAGACGGTGAAGGGCTATGCCGCGCACGAAGATAAACTCTTCCGCGACATCGCCGAGTTGCGCGCCAAGTCGATCTCGGGCGGCACGGTGGCCGAACAATCGGCCATCGGCCAGGCGATGAGCGGGGCGCTGGGCAAACTCTTCGCGGTCGCCGAGGCCTATCCGGAGCTCAAGGCCGACGCCAATTTCCGCGACCTGCAGGACAAGCTGTCGGGCGTCGAGGACGAAATCCAGATGTCGCGGCGCTATTACAATGGCGCGGTCCGGAACCTCAACACCATGATCGAGAGCTTCCCCACCAATTTCATTGCCAACCAATTCAAGTTCACCAAGGCCGAGTTCTTCGAGATCGGTGATTCAGCGGCGCGTGAAGTGCCGAAAGTCGACTTCAAGAAATAGTCCCTATCATGCGCCTTCTTGCCTTCGTCTTC
Organism: Hyphomicrobiales bacterium; assembly: GCA_031431065.1. Taxonomy (GTDB): domain Bacteria; phylum Pseudomonadota; class Alphaproteobacteria; order Rhizobiales; family Aestuariivirgaceae; genus Aestuariivirga. The sequence continues at coordinate 3,886 of JANPCS010000262.1, forward strand.
GCGCTGATCATTGGCCTCGCCACGCCGGCGTGGGCTGATGAACGCATCATCAGCTTCATCAGCGATGTGACGGTGAATGCCGATGCCTCGCTCGACGTGCGCGAGACGATCACCGTCAATGCCGAGGGCAACGACATCCGCCGCGGCATCCTGCGCGACTTTCCGACAACCTATTCCGACCGGCATGGCGTTCGTGTTCGCGTTGGTTTCGATGTGCTGGGTGTCACGCGCGATGGCAGATCGGAACCCTATGCGCTGGAATCGATCGGCAACGGTACGCGCATCAAGATCGGCGACAAGGATGTGTTTCTGGACAATGGCCAGCACACTTACGAGATCGCCTATCGTACGACACGGCAACTGGGCTTCTTCAACGACTACGACGAGCTCTACTGGAACGTCACCGGCAATGGCTGGACGTTTGCGATTGACCAGGCCCGCGTCATTGTGCGCCTGCCAGTGCGCGCGCGGATTGCTCAGCATACGGAATATACCGGTTATCAGGGCGTGCAAGGCAAGGATGCCCGCGTACTCACCGCCGAAGGTAACCGCTACGAGGCGGAAACCACGCGCCGTCTCGAGTCTTCTGAAGGCTTCACCATCGCTGTGGCATGGCAGAAAGGTCTGGTGACGCCGCCGAGCGATGGCGACAAGTGGAGTTGGTGGCTTTCCGACAACGCCGGGATTTTCGCGCTGTTCCTCAGTCTGGTGTTGTCGGGCGGCTTCTATCTCTATGCCTGGAACCGCGTCGGGCGCGATCCGGCGAAAGGCACCATCGTGCCGTTGTTCGCGCCGCCACCGGGGTTGGGACCGGCGGGCGCCCGCTTCATTACCAAGTATGGTTTCGATGACCGCGGCTTCGCGGCGGCAATCGTCAGCCTCGCGGTCAAGGGCCATCTCAAGATTGCCGATGATGACGGCGTGTTTTCGGTGACGAAGATCAGCGGCGGGGCCAGGCGCGACATGCCGCTCAGCAGTGCCGAACAGGCTCTGGTGCAGGCGCTGCCGTCGGGAACAACGGTACTGAAGCAGGCGAACCATGCGACGGTTCGGGCCGCCAAATCGGCCCTCGAGGGCGCGCTGAAGAAGGAATATGACGGCAGCGTCTTTTTGCGCAATCTCAAATGGTTCGTGATGGGGCTCGCGATATCGATTGCCGGACTGGCGATTGCCGCGCTGCTGATGCCGGCCGAAGAAGGCATGGCCGGACTTTTCGCGGTCGGCTGGGCGGGTATCTGGTGGGGCGTGGTGCTGGCGGTCTCGTGGGCGGCGATCAAGCGCCTGTCGAGCGGGCGCGGCGTCTTCGGGAAACTCTCCTCCATCGCCACCTTGCTGTTCATGATTCCATTCTTTGCTGGTGGCATTGCCGGGCCCGCACTGGCGCTTCTGGGTGCCGGATCGCCCGGCCTCTACATGCTGGTGGCGGCGGCAGTGCTGCTCGGTGTCATGAATCTCGTCTTCTTCCACCTGCTGCGCGCACCCACCGTGCCCGGCCGCAAGCTGCTCGACCAGATCGAAGGCTTCCGCATGTATCTGGCGACCGCCGAGGAAGACCGGCTCAACGTGCTGCATCCTCCCGAGAAAACGCCTGCATTGTTCGAGCGCTACTTGCCCTTCGCCCTGGCGCTCGATTGCGAGAACGAATGGAACGCCAAGTTCGCGGCGGTGCTGGCGGCGGCAGCGGTGGCCGGTGCATCGGCACCGCTGTGGTATTCCGGCAGCCACTGGGATTCGGGCCGGACGGGAAGCTTCACCGACAGCCTGGGCAGCAGCCTCTCCTCCAGCGTCGCCTCGGCCTCGACAGCTCCGGGAAGCAGCTCGGGCTCCGGCGGCGGCGGCTCATCAGGTGGCGGCGGCGGTGGCGGCGGCGGTTCGGGTTGGTAGAGCAGCTGCGCTGTGATCACGTCTGCATGAGGAAGTAAGCCGTTGCCCGCTTTGCGGGTTCGCGTTAACGCGCGAACACCCCAACCACCTCGACATGCGACGACCATTTGAACTGGTCGACGGCGGTGAGAGTCATCAGCCGGTAGCCGCCACCCAGCAGAATTTCGGCATCGCGCGCGAAAGTTCCCGCGTCACAGGAGACGGCGACGGCCGTCATGACTTTCGACTTCGCCAATTGCCTGGCTTGCGCCTCGGCTCCGGCGCGCGGCGGATCGAAGACCACGGCGTCGAAGCCTTTCAACTCTTTGGCCACCAGCGGCTCACGGAACAGATCGCGCGCCGCGCCGATGACCGGCTTCAAGCCCGGAGTTGATTTCGCAGCCGCGTTGAGCGAGGCGATAGCGGCGCGGTCATTGTCATAGGCCTCGACCCGCCCACGCTCGGCCAATCGGAAGGCGAAGGGGCCGATACCGCAGAACAGATCGGCGGCGGACTTGAACTTGCCCATGCCTTCCACCACCAGCCTTGCCAGCACGGCCTCGCCTTCGGTAGTGGCTTGCAGGAAACTCCCCGGTGGCAGGGCAACATCGGCACGGCCCATGCGCAAGCGCGGCGTTGCCGCCGTGGCGACGATCTCGCCGTTGACGCTGAGCCGCGCCAGAGCGAGTTCGGGGATCAACCCCGCCAGCCTGGCATGCTCGCGCTCAAGCACCTTGCGCTCGGCCTTGACGCTGGCGTCGATGCCGGTGGCGGTTGCGGTCAGCGCCACATCGCAATCGCCCAATCTTGCGCCAAGACCGCGAGCAATATCGAAGGCGCGCGCCAGTCGCGGTTCAAGAATGGGGCAGGCATCGATATCGAGAAGCGCATGGCTGCGCGCCGCCATGAAGCCCGCCGTCACCGCGCCACCTTCCCGGCGGACATGAATGCCGGCGCGGCGGCGGCCGCTCCCATGTGCATCAATCAGTGTACTGACTTTCACCGCGATGCCGCGTGCCGCCAGCTGCCGTTCGACATTGGCGATTTTCCAGGCGCGATAGGGTTCCTCGCGCCAATGCTGCAGCTGGCAGCCGCCGCACTGCTCATCGTGCTTGCAGAATGAGGCGATGCGGTCGGGCGATCTCTGCGTGATGTCCACGACGAAGAGGCGGTCGCCCTCGCCCGCGGCGCGGACCTCCTCGCCGGCCAGTGTTCCCGGCACGAAAAGCGTGCGGCCTTCGTGATGCGCGATGCCTTCGCCCTTGCGGCCGATGTCTTCAATGCGGAGGATGAACTCAGTCATTGCCGGAGACCGGCGGGTAGGCAATCGCAATGCCGTAGCCGCTGCCCAGGCGGATGCTCACCTGGCCAGTTGCGATGTTGGAGAGCGTCAGCGTCGATCCGAGATCAACGTCGCGTTGCTTCAGCGGCCACCTGACGCCATCCAGATCGAGCCCGGTCAAATCGCTGAAGGCGATGAGGCTGAGGCGCGTACTCGGCGAAAGATCGAGCGTCATGTGGCCCGGCACTAACGGATAGGCCTCTTCATGGCCGCTGGTCATCAAGCAGGGGATGCCACCCTTCGCCAGGTGCAGGCCTTGACCCAGAATGCCCAGCGTGTGATCGCTCTGGCCGCCTAGGCCCCCCAGCATGACGATGCGGGTCGCACCGCGGCGCAGCGCCTCGGCGACCGCAATGGCGCCATCGGTTGCGTCCTTCTCCGGCGGAAAAACCTGGCGCGGCACGTCGCGGTATTGGATCATCAGTTCCGAGCCGGAAGAATCGAAATCGCCAACCCACAGTTCGGGAACGATGTTAAGGCTCGCGGCATGCATCATGCCGCTGTCGGCGGCGATGACACGGGCGCCGAGGATTTGGGCGTTAAGGCGGGGCGTGACGGTCAGGCCGCCACCCAGTAGAATTGCGAAGAGGCTCATGGGGACCTCTCTAGCAGTTGCCTCTTGCCAGCGCACCCCCATCGCACTAGGTTCCACCCGTGCTCTCAACGGGGTGCCACAATCAAGTGGCTGAGACGCGGCTGATGCCGCAAACCCGCTGAACCTGATCCGGATCATACCGGCGGAGGGATTGTGGGCGGACAAGCTGCAAAGCCGGTCCAAACCTCCATCCACCGGCGAATGGAGGTAAAATGAAGACGATACTCACCGCTCTGTTCTTGGCTCTGGTTGTTGCAGCACCTGCAACGGCCAAGGAGACGCTGACGATTTACACCTATGATAGCTTCACCGCCGAATGGGGCCCCGGCCCCAAGGTGAAGGCGGCGTTCGAAAAAACCTGCGATTGCGTTATCGCATGGGTGGCGCCGGGCGACGGAGTCGCGGTGTTGAACCGCCTCAAGCTCGAAGGGGCCGGCACCAAGGCCGATGTGGTGCTGGGGCTCGATACCAACTTGACAGCCGAAGCTGCTGGACTTGGTCTCTTCGGCAAGCATGGTGTTGACGTGAAACTGGCACGCACCCCCATTCCCTGGGTCGACGAATATTTCATGCCGTTCGACTATGCGCATTTCGCCGTCATCTATGACAGCGAGGCGATGAAGGAGCCGCCGAAGTCGCTCGATGAATTGGTCAACGGCGACCCTGCGCAGAAGATCGTGCTGCAGGACCCGCGTTCCTCGACGCCGGGCCTGGGCTTTCTGTTGTGGATGAAACAAATCTATGGCGACAAGGCATCGGACGCCTGGAAGAAACTCTCGGGACGCGTCTTGACGGTGACACCGGGCTGGCCGGAGGCCTACGCGTTGTTCACCAAGGGCGAGGCGCCGATGGTGCTCTCCTACACCACATCTCCGGCCTATCATGTCATCGCCGAGAACACGGCCCGTTACAAGGCGGCGGCGTTTTCGGAGGGCCACTATCTGCAGATCGAAGTGGCTGGCATCATCGAAGCCTCGCCCGAGAAGGCGCTGGCCAAAAAGTTCATCGCCTTCATGATGAGCCCCGGCTTCCAGGATCAGATTGCCACCAACAACTGGATGTTTCCGGCGGGCGCCACATCGGAAGCGTTGCCGGAAGCCTTCGGCAATCTGGTGAAGCCCGAGAAGACGCTGATCTATTCGCCGCTCGAAGTCGAACAGAACCGCCGCGCCTGGATCGACGAGTGGCTCAACGCCATGGCCAAGTAGCGTTGCGGTGATCGCTGTCCTGCCATCGCGGGCGCCGGGCTTTGTGGCGCTTTCATTTCTTGGCGTGGCGCTGGCCGCGGGATTCGCGCCGGTGCTGGCGCTGGGCGTGGCGCAAGGGGCCGGCGCCGCCGACCGCTATATCCTCCGTGTGCTGAGCTTTACGTTACTGCAGGCGGGACTGTCCACGCTGCTGTCGCTGGTTGGCGGGTTATTGCTGGCCCGGGCACTGGCCAGGCAGCAGGTATTTCCGGGGCGCCCGCTGGTACTGCGGCTGCTCAGCCTGCCACTGGCCCTGCCGGCCATCACCGTCATCATCGGCCTGATCGAAATCTATGGCGCCCGGGGCTGGCTGGGCGGCCCTTTCAACCTCTATGGGCTGCAGGGTATCCTGCTGGCCCATGTCTTCTTCAACCTGCCGCTGGCGGCGCGCCTGATGCTGATCGAGCTTGAACGCATCCCCGCGGAGAACTGGAAGCTCGCGGCGCAACTGGGGTTCGGCCCTCATGCGGTCTGGCGTCTCGTTGAATGGCCACAGCTGCGGGGAGCGCTTGCCGGCATTGCGCTTTTGATCTTCCTGCTCTGCGCTTCGAGCTTCGCGGTGGTGCTGACGCTGGGCGGTGGGCCCAATGCCACGACGCTCGAAGTGGCGATCTATCAGGCGCTTAGATCGGATTTCGATCCGCAGCGCGCCGCGATGCTGGCGATCGTGCAGTTTCTGCTCTGCGGCAGCCTGGTATTGCTCGCCCAGCGCTGGGGCGGATTGTCACCGGGCCTTGCCTCAGGCAGCCGCATGGCGCGGCGTTTCGATGGCGGCGGTCTTGGGGTCAAGCTTGGCGACGGCGCTTTTATCGGGCTCGGACTTCTGTTGCTGTTGCCACCCCTGATTGCGCTTCCGATCGCCGGCATCACCGCGATTCAAGTTGATGACAACTTACTCAAGGCGGTGGCCACCAGCCTGCTGCTGGGTGTGGCAAGCGCGGCGCTGGCCTTGTCACTGGCCTGGCCGCTGGCCAATCTTGGGGCGCGTTCGCAAGCGTGGCGGCGCTGGTCCGGCCTGGGCGTGCTGACCGCGTGGATCGTGCCGCCCGCCGTGCTGGCCACCGGCTGGTTCATCATGCTGATTGCGCACGCCGGATCAATCGTGCTGGCGGCCTTTCTGGTCATCGCCATGAATGCGCTGATGGCCTTGCCCTTCGTGTTCCAGCCGCTCTCGTCAGCAATCGCCCAGGCCGCGGCAGCGCATGACCGGCTGTGCCTCGGCCTTGGCCTTTCCGGCTGGACGCGTTGGCGCCTGATCGATCTGCCGGCACTGAAGCGGCCGATCGGCCTAGCGCTCATCATGGCGTTCATTCTGGCGCTCGGCGACTTGACCGCCATCGCGCTGTTCGGCAGCCAGGACTTCATGACGCTGCCCGCCCTGATCCACCGCCAGATGGGCAGCTACCGCTTCGATGCCGCCATCGGCACGGCATTGATTCTTGCGGTCCTGGTCCTGGCAATGCAATCTCTGAGCGAGCGTTGGAGCAACGCCAGATGATCAGGCTCGAACATGTGGCGTTTCGCTACGAGGACATGGCGATGCTCTTCGATGTCACCTTCGCGGTCCAGAGCTTCACGGCGATCATCGGGCCGAGCGGTGGCGGCAAGTCGACGCTGCTCAACTTGATTGCCGGTTTTGAAACCGCCGCGAGCGGCCGCGTGCTGATCGGCGATGTGGATGTGACCGCACTGGCGCCCGGCCGGCGCCCGGTCAACATGATTTTCCAGGACAACAATGTCTTCGCGCATCTCGATGTGTGGACCAACGTGGCGCTGGGCATCTCGCCATCGCTCAAACTTTCAAGCGAAGATCGCACGCGCATCGAAGCGGCGCTTGCCGATGTCGGTCTCGCGGCAATGATGACGCGCCGGCCGCCGGAACTTTCGGGCGGCGAGCGCCAGCGCATCGCCATTGCCCGCGCCCTGGTGCGCGACCGCCCGGTGCTGCTGCTCGATGAACCTTTCGCGGCGCTAGGTCCAGCACTTCGCCGCGAGATGCTTGACCTGGTGATCAACATGCAGCGGCAACGCAATCTCACCGTCGTCATGGTGTCGCACCAGCCAGAGGACGCGCAATATGCGGCGAGCCACGTTGGTTTTCTTGAGGCGGGCCGCATCGTGGCGCTGCGTCCGGCGCCCGAGCTTTTCGCCGCCACCGGCATCCCCGGACTGACGCATTATCTTGGGGACTGGATCTTGGGGACTGGAGAAGCCTGAGCCGATAGGCTAGGACGCCCTGCAGCATGAGCAGGATCCTTCTTCATCTCCGTGGTATCGGCCTCACCTTCGGCGGCCGCCCCATTCTCGACAGCGCCGAGCTCAGCGTCGCTGAAGGCGAGCGCGTGGCGCTTGTCGGGCGCAACGGCTCCGGCAAGTCGACGCTGCTAAAAATCGCCGCCGGCATGGTCGAGGCCGACAAGGGCGAACGCTGGGTGCAGCCCGGCACGACCATGCGCTATCTGCCGCAGGAACCAGACCTCTCGAATTACAAGACGGTGCTGGATTATGTCGCGGGCGGCTTGGGGCCAACCGATGATCCGCATCGCTGTGTCGCCCTACTGCGTGAGCTGGGCTTGAGCGGCGAGGAAGATCCCAAACGTTTATCAGGCGGTGAAATACGCCGCGCCGCAATCGCCCGCACGCTGGCGCCGGAACCCGATATCCTGCTGCTCGATGAGCCCACCAATCACCTCGACCTTCCGGCCATCGAATGGCTGGAAGCGGAGTTGAAATCGCTGCGTTCGGCCTTCGTGCTGATCAGCCATGACCGGCGATTCCTTGAAGCACTGTCGAACCAGACTTTGTGGCTGGATCGCGGCGAAAGCCGCAGGCTCGATCGTGGCTTCGCGCATTACGAAAGCTGGCGCGACGAGGTGCTGGCCAAGGAAGAGGCCGAGCAGGTGTTGCTCGCCAAGCGCATCGAAACGGAAGAATACTGGATGCGTTATGGCGTGACCGCCAGGCGCAAGCGCAACATGCGGCGTGTCGATCTGCTGGCCAGTTTGCGCAATGAGCGCAGGGAACATGCCGGGGCCTTGGGCGCGGTGCGCATGGCGGCGTCATCGGGCGACACTTCGGGCAAGCTGGTGGCCGAAGCGAAGGCGATGTCCAAGTCGTTTGGTGAGCGCGCCATCATCGGCAATCTCGATCTCCTGATCATGCGCGGCGACCGGCTGGGGCTTATCGGCCCCAATGGCGCGGGCAAGACGACGCTCATCAAATTGCTCACCGGACAGCTTGAACCCGATAGCGGTTCGATCCGTCTCGGCACCAACTTGCAGATCGTAACGCTCGACCAGAGCCGCCAGAGCCTCGATCCCAATGCGACCTTGGCGGACGTCATCAGCGATGGCCGCGGCTCGAGCGTGACCGTCAACGGCGAGACCAAGCATTTGGTCAGTTACATGAAGGACTTCCTGTTTTCGCCCGACAAGGCGCGGACGCCGGTGTCGGTGCTGTCGGGTGGCGAGCGCGGGCGGCTCATCCTGGCGCGCGAACTGGCCAAGCCCTCGAACCTCCTGGTGCTCGACGAGCCGACCAACGATCTCGATCTCGAAACCCTCGACATGCTGCAGGAGATGTTGGCCGAGTATCAGGGCACCATCCTGCTGGTCAGCCACGACCGCGACTTTCTCGATCGCGTCGCCACCTCGGTGCTGATGGCCGAGGGCGATGGCAAGTGGACCGAGTACGCTGGCGGCTATTCCGATATGGTAGCGCAGCGCGGGCTCGGCGTCGAAGCACGGCGCGTGAAAGCTAATGCTGTGAGGTCAACATCGAGTTCTGTTACCGCCCCGCCACAAGCCAGGCGCAAGCTGTCATTCAAGGAAAAGCACGCGCTGGAAACCCTGCCCGGCATCATGGATAAGTTGCACAAGGACATCGCCAGGCTCGAGACCACACTCGCCGATGCCGCGCTGTTCGCCCGCGACCCCAAGGGCTTCGACAAGGCCATCGACGCCCTGGCCAAAGCCCGCGGCGAATTGGCCAAGGCCGAGGAACAGTGGCTCGACCTCGAGATGAAGCGCGAGGAGCTGGAAAGGGCCTAGGATATCCCGATCGAAGTGCTGCTCAGTCCTTGGCGCGTTCGACGTAGGAGGAATCTTCCGTCGATACGACGATGCGCGTACCCGATGCGATGTGCGGCGGCACCATGGTGCGCACGCCATTCGACAGCACGGCGGGCTTGAATGAGGACGATGCCGTCTGGTTCTTGATCGCCGGTTCGGTGTCGACTATTTCGAGTGTCACGCGCGGCGGCAGTTCGATCGAGATCGGCACGCCGTTGAAAAGTGCTATCTGGCACTCCATGCCTTCCTGCAGGAAGGGTGCCGAGTCGCCCAGCATGTCGGCTCGAACCTGGATCTGCTCGTAGCTCGTCGGGTTCATGAAAATATAGTTGTCGTCATCGAGATAGAGATAGCTGTGGGTGATGGTCTCGACGAAGGCGCGCTCCAGGGGATCGGTGGTCTTGAAACGCACCACCGTCTTCACGCCGTCCGAGATGCGGCGCATGTCGATGGTCGTGGTCGGCGTGCCCTTTCCCGGATGCATGGACTCGGCCTTCAGCACGACATAGAGCTTGCCGTCCTCATGCTCGATGACATTGCCCTTGCGGACACCGCTGGCGATAACCTTGACCACTTCACGTCTCTCAGTTCTGAATATTTGCCGGATTGAGTTGCGCGGGGTATTAGCAGCGGTACCAACGAAAGCCAACCCCCTGGAATCCCAAGTGCCGCAAAGTCCATCGAGATGGTTCGACCGCCACCGCCACGCCGACCGGCGGCCGTTTTTGCTGGTGCGGAACCGTATCGTCCAGGCGATCCGCGGCTGGTTCGCGGCCGGCGATTTTCTCGAGGTCGATTGCGCGGCGCTGCAAGTCTCGCCCGGCAACGAGGCGCATCTGCACGGCTTTGCCACCGATCTCGTCCAGCCCGATGGGTCGGCCGAGCGGCGCTACCTCCACACCTCGCCGGAATTTGCCTGCAAGAAACTGCTGGCGGCGGGCGAGACGCGCATCTTCAACCTGGGCCACGTGTTCCGCAACCGCGAGCAGACGCTGACCCACACGCCGGAATTCACCATGCTGGAATGGTACCGGGTGCGCGAAGATTACGAGACGGTCATCGCCGATACGCTGGCACTGGTGCGCCTGGCTGCTGAGGTGGCGGGAACTGAAACATTCGAGTGGCGCGGCCGGTTGGCGAAGCCCGAAACCGAGGCCGAGTGGCTCACCGTCAACGATGCCTTCGGGCGCTATGCCGGGGTCGATTTGCTGGCGACGATTTCCGCCGATGGCCTGGCCGACAGCGCGGCCTTGGCCAGGCAATCGCCGGTCAAGGTGGCGGACGATGACAGCTGGTCCGATATGTTCAGCCGCATCCTGTCGGAAGAGGTCGAGCCGCATCTCGGCAATGACCGCATCACCGTGCTCTATGAGTATCCGGCCGTTGAGGCAGCGCTGGCCCGCACTTGTCAACATGACGCCCGCGTTGCCGAGCGTTTCGAGCTCTATGCCTGTGGCGTCGAACTGGCCAATGGCTTTGGCGAGCTGACCGATCCATCCGAACAGCGCCGACGTTTCGAGGCCGAGATGGACGTCAAGGAACGAGTCTATGGCGAGCGCTATCCCATCGACGAGGAACTGCTGGAAGCCTTGAGCCTCATGCCGCCAGCCTCTGGCGTGGCGCTGGGCCTCGACCGCCTGATCATGCTGGCCGCAGGTGCAACGCGGATCGAACAGGTGCAGTGGACGCCGGTGAGCTGAGTGAACCCTGACCTAAGAACTGGAGGAATAATCGCATGAAGAGGATACGCTACGCCGTCGTCGGTGCCGGTTGGATTTCGCAGATCGCCTTCATGCCGGGCGTCGAACAGACCGGTAATTCCGAGATGACGGCGATCGTCTCGGGAAACCGCGCCGGCGCCGAAAAGCTCGCAAAGTTCCATGGCATCAAACATGTCTTCGGTTACGAGGATTATGACAAGATGCTGGCGCAAGGCATCGTCGATGCCGTCTATATCGGGCTGCCGAATTCGCAGCATGCCGACTATACCATCCGCGCGGCACAAGCGGGCGTCCACGCGCTGGTCGAAAAACCGCTCGCCGTGTCGGTGGCCGAATGCGAGGCGATGATTGCCGCTGCCGATAAGGCCGGCGTGTGGCTGATGACCGCCTACCGCCTGCACAACGAGCCCGGCACGCTGGAGATCCTCGATCTTATCCGCAATGGCGCCATCGGAGCCCCACGCATCTTCAACTCGGTCTTCGCCTTCAATATGGTGCCGGGAAATCACCGCCTGAAGGCCGAGCATTGGGGCGGCCCGCTGCAGGACTTGGGCGTCTATTGCCTGAACGCCGCACGCCACGTGTTTGCCGCCGAACCGCTGGAGGCGGCCGCCATGATCGCCTCGGGCGATGGCGATCAGCGCTTCACCGAAGTCGAAGAAATGGTCGCCGCCACCTTGCGCTTTCCCGGCGGCCGTCTGGCGCATTTCACCGCCAGTTTCGGCGCCGATTCGATTGACGAGTATCGCATCGTGGGCACCGAAGGCCAGATCGTGGCGTCGCCCGGCTACCGCTTCGAGACACCGGTGTCCTACCGCCTGACGCGCGGCGGCAAGGTGACCGAGAAAACCTTCCCGCAATACGATCATTTCAGCGGCCAAACAGCTTATTTTTCCGACTGCATCCTGAAGGGCCAGCGGCCCGAACCCGATGGCGGCGATGGCCTCAACGATGTCCGCGCCATGCTGGCCATCGAAGCTGCCGCCCGCACCGGGAAGTCACAGAAGATCGTCTCGGCGCCGCGCCGCGTTTATCCCACACAGGATATGGCCAGGACATTCCCCTGGACCGAAAAACGCCTGATGCTGTAGGGCTCTTCACCGTACCATCAGCGCCCAATAATCAAACTCCAGAATGACGCCGGGCGCTTCCGCCGAGCCGTCCGCCAGCGGATGATCCGTACACGGCAGATCGCGCGTGGCCCGGGTCAGGATGCGGAGTGCTCCGACATCGTCGCGGCCCGGGATTTCGGCTGTTTCGAGAATTTCCGACCACGCGAAAACCGTAGCTCCGGCAAACAGCGGCGCCACATGGCGTCCGCCATTGATGGCGGCGATATGGAAAGCATTGCCCAGCCCATTGAACGACAAGGCGCGGGCCAGCGAAATCACATGCCCGCCATAGACGAGCCTGCGGCCAAAGCGGCCCTTCGATTCGGAGAACTGGTTGAAATGCACTTTCGCCGTATTTTGATAGAGCCGCGTCGCCAACTGATGCTCCGCTTCCTCCACCGTCATGCCGTCGATGTGGTCGATCTTCTCGCCCACGCTATAATCGCCAAAGCGATGCGGCGAGCCTGAGTGCACATCGTCCCACGCGGTTGTTTCAATCGATGGGCAAGCGGAGCCAATTGTTGCAGGCTCGACACGCTTCGGCAGGGAAGGGACGTGCGCATCGGGTGCGGCGGCCATCTCGTCGCGCTTCCTCACCATCACCCAGCGCACATAACTGAGAACCTCTTCGTCTCTCTGATTTGTACCGAGGGTCCGGACATAAACCGTACCGGTCTTGGCCGTGGAATTCTCCTTCAGCCCGATGACCCGGCTTTCGGCTGACAGCGTATCGCCCGGAAACACCGGCTTCAGAAACCGGCAATCGGCATAGCCCAGATTGGCCACCGCATTGCGCGAGATATCCGGCACCGTCTTGCCGAAGACGATGTGGAACACCAGCAGGTCATCAATCGGGGCTTGCGGGTAACCGGCCGCTTTGGCAAATGCATCGGACGACTGCACGGCGAAGCGCGAACCATAAAGTGCCGTATAGAGCGCCTGATCGCCCACCGTCACGGTGCGTGGGCTTGCGTGGTCGATCCGCTGCTCGAGGCTGAAGTCCTCGAAGAAATTGCCGGAGTTGGTTTTCGGTGTCACGCTCCCGCCCCCGCAATCGCCACCACGCGTATCGCCATGCTCAGGTGCAGGCGCTCGACCATCTTGCCGTCCAAGGTGATGACGCCCTTGGCCGCGTTCTCCGGTTCAGCGAAGGCGGCGATGATCTTCTGCGACCACGCCACCTCGCCGGGCGATGGCGAGAACACTTCATTGCACATGGCAATCTGGCCCGGATGAATCAGCGTCTTGCCGTCCATTCCCAGCATGCGGCCCTGCTCGCACTCGGCGCGGAAGCCCGCCTCGTCGCGAAAATCATTGTAGACGCCATCGACGACATCAAGCCCGTGGGCGCGCGCCGCCAGCACGCAGAGCGACAGCATCGGCACAAGTGCAAATCTCTGTCCGCCCGAGCTGGCGCGCGTCTCCTTCACCAGATCATTGGTGCCGAGCACCAGGCACGCCAATCGTGATTCAGACCCGGCGATCTCCTCCGCCTTCAAGATGGCGAGCGGCGTCTCCATCATCACCCACAGGCGGGTGCGCGGCGGCGCGTCCATGAGCATCGCGGCGGCGCGTGTCACATCGGCGGCACATCTGACTTTGGGAACGAGGATCGCATCGGGAGCGGCGGCAACCGCCGCCTGCATGTCAGCCATGCCCCATGGCGTCTCGAAACCATTGATGCGGATCACCAGCTCGCGCCGCCCGTAACCGCCAGCCTTGACGGCGGCCGCAACCCGGGCCCGGGCTTCCACCTTGGCGTCTGGCGCCACTGCATCCTCGAGGTCGAGGATCAGCGCATCGGCCTCCAGCGACTTTGCCTTCTCGAGGGCGCGCTCATTGGCGCCGGGCATATAGAGCACGCTGCGGCGGGGTCTCAGGGTCATCGGTCCGTCCATGGATATTGTGGTTTTCGACGCTAGCGGCGGGGCGGCGGGATTGGAAGTCCACTTTTGGATGGCCGCGGGCCCTTGTGGCGCCGGACAGGTTTGGGCAATGTGCGCTCCCATGAAATCTTATGATGTCGTTATCGTCGGCGGCGGCGTGGTTGGCAGTGCCGCCGCTTATTACCTGAGGAAACACGGCTTCACCGGCTCTCTCGCCATTGTCGAGAAGGATATGAGTTTTGCTTCGGGCTGCACCGGGCGTTCCGCCGGAGGCTTGCGCCAGCAGTTCTCGACGCCCGAAAACATTCAGATGTCGCTGTTCGGGCTCAACTTGGTGCGCAACCTGACGCGAGAATTCGGGCCCGATGCCGATATCGGATTCAAGGAACAAGGCTACCTCATCCTGGCATCCGGCTCAGGACTTCCCATTCTCGAGGAGAATCACCTGATCCAGATCGCCCATGGCGCCGACAATGCCATTCTCAAGCGCGATGAGCTTGCTCAGCGTTTTCCCTGGCTGGTCACCGAGGGTCTGGCCGGTGGATGTCTTGGCCTATCGGGCGAGGGCTGGATGGACCCCTATTCGCTGATGTCGCTGTTCCGGAAAGCCGCCACGGCGCAGGGCGCCGAACTGATCTCAGGCCAAGTGACGGCGGTGACGCGGGAGGCCTCGCGCATCGCCAGTGTGACGCTGGCCTCGGGCGAGGTGCTCACCTGCGGCACGGTGGTGAATGCCGCCGGCACGGGTGCTGGTGCCCTTGCCGCCATGGCGGGGATCGACCTGCCGGTCGGCCCACGCAAGCGCTATGTCTATGTGCTCGATTGCCCCGCCGCCACTGAAGCATTGCACAAGGCACCGCTGACGGTCGAACCGGGCGGCGTCTGGTTCCGCCCCGAAGGCCGCACCTTCATCAGCGGCGTATCGCCTGAAGAACACGAGGAGCCCTCCATCATGGACTGGGAGGTGGACCATGGTTATTTCGAAGACCGCATCTGGCCGGTGCTGGCCGAGCGCGTGCCGTTGTTCGAGGCAATCAAGGTGATCAGTTCGTGGACCGGGCACTATGACTATAATGCCCTCGATCAGAACGCCATCATTGGCCGCCACCCCCACGTCACCAACCTGCTCTTCGCCAACGGCTATTCCGGCCACGGATTGCAACAAGGTCCGGCATCTGGAAATGCCATTGCCGAATTGATCGTTCATGGCACCTATCGCACCATCGATCTCAGCTGTTTTGGTTATGAGCGCATCGCCGCCAACCAACCGTTGTTGGAAAAGAATATCATCTGATGCGTATCCTCAGCATTTCCAGCCAGGTGGCCTATGGCCCGGTCGGCAATTCCGCCGCCGTGCCGGCGCTGCAGGCCAGCGGCCACGAGGTGCTGGCGGTCCCCACCATCATGCTCTCCAATCATCCGGGCCATGGCAGGCCGGCGGGCTTCCGCGCCAGCCCTGAAGATCTCGGCAACATTCTCAGCGCACTCGAGACGCTGGGAACTCTCGCAGGCGCTGGCGCCGCGATGACCGGCTATTTCGCCAGCCCGGAGCAGATCGCCATCGCGGCAAAAGTCCTTGTACGGATGAAATCGGCGAACTCCGCGCTCTATATTCTCGTCGACCCGGTGCTGGGTGACGAGGGCGGGTTATATGTGCCGCAAGCCGTCGCCGAGGCCATCGCCACGCATCTGCTGCCGCTCGCTTCGTGCATCACCCCCAACCGCTACGAACTTGCATGGCTGTCGGGCCGCGAGGTCAGCGATGCGGCAAGCGCCATTGCCGCCGCCAAGCATCTTGGCACCGGCTAGGTGCTGGCGACATCGATCCCGGCGCCCGAGGACAAGCTTTCGACGATGCTCATCACTGCCGATGGCCAGCACACCATCACCGCGCCGAAACTTGCTCACGTTCCGCATGGTACCGGCGATTTCCTGAGCGGTCTCTATCTGGGCGCTCGGGTGAGTGGTTCGGCGCAAACGGCCTTCACCAGCGCCATGACCATGCTCAACCGCGCCATCACCATGAGTGCCGGCACCGCCGTGCTCGATGTGGCGGGCGCCCTGCACCGGCCATGATTCCGGTTGTGGGCATCGACGGCTGCCCCGGGGGATGGATCGCCGTGCGAGTGTCTTCTCCGTTTCCTTGCGCGCCGCTGGACGCTAAGGGCTTGCGCATGGAGATCAACGCATGACAAAAGACCGGCCATCATGACCCAATCCACCGTCACCCGCCGGGCCATTTCCCAAGCCGCACAGAAGATCGCACCCTTCATCCGCCGCACGCCGGTGATCGAGGTGCGCGTCGAAGGCGTGAGCTCTCCCGTCACCTTGAAGCTGGAACTCCTGCAGCATTCGGGAAGCTTCAAGGCGCGCGGCGCCTTCAACACTCTTGTAGGCGCGGAAATTGGCGGCGGTGGCGTTGCCACGGCGTCGGGCGGCAATCATGGTGCGGCGGTTGCTTATGTCTGCCGCGAGCTTGGCTGCAAGGCCCGCATCTTTGTGCCGGAAAACGCGCCATCGGCCAAAGTGGCGCGCATTGCGTCCTATGGCGCGGAGATCGTGAAGAAGGGCGCCAACTACAATGAGGCGCTGGGCCTCTGCGAAGCCTACATGGCGGAGTCGGGCGCTGCCGGTGTTCACGCCTATGATGCAGTGCCAACGCTCGAGGGCCAGGGCTCCGTGGCTGCCGAGTTCGAGGAACAGGCACCGGACCTCGATACGGTTCTGGTGGCGGTGGGCGGCGGCGGCCTCATCGGTGGCATCGCCGCGTGGTATCTCTCGCAAGTGAAAGTCGTCGGCGTCGAGCCGGTCACCTGCAACACGTTGCAGGCCGCCATGGCGGCCAAGGAACGCGTCACGATCAAGCCCTCGGGTGTGGCTGTCGATTCGCTCGGCGCCTCGATGGTGGGCAAGCTGATGTTCGAGATCGCCAAGGACCACATCGACAGAGTGGCTCTGGTCAGCGACGACGAAATCCGCAACGCGCAGCGAAAGCTCTGGCGCGAGTTGCAGCTGGTCACCGAACCGGGTGGCGCCACAGCCTTCGCGGCACTCTTAAGTGGCGCTTACAAACCGCAGAAAGACGAGCGCGTCGGCATCATCGTCTGCGGCGCCAATACGTCGATGGAGGTGTTCGGGAAGCTGTTCAGCACCTGATGACCTCTCCGCTCCTCCTTTTCCCTCCCCCTTCTGCCCTAACTTTCATCTCCCTCACCCTCATCCTTACCCTTCAACTTCCCTCCCCCTCGTGGGGAGGGGCAGGGGTGGGGGTCCGCGAGTCCCGCCGGCAACCACCCCCACCCCAACCCCTCCCCACGAGGGGGAGGGGCTAGAAGAGAGCCGCAGTTGCATTCACCATCACAGAAACGGTCTTCCAGCCGTCAGCTGCGCCCTGACCTTCTCGCGCGCCAGCCGCAGCTCGTCCTGCATGCGTTTGAGTTCGCGCGGTTCGCAGGGCAGGTCTTGCCGTTTGAACGCGGTGTTGAGTTTCCTCGCCGTTGCCTTGGCGATGCCGATACTGGG
>JANPCS010000263.1:0-5703 GCA_031431065.1 Hyphomicrobiales bacterium
GTTGATCGGTGCGCCTCCGGGCTATGTCGGTTACGATGAAGGCGGTGCCCTGACCGAGGCCGTCAGGCGGCGGCCCTATCAGGTCGTGCTCTTCGACGAAATCGAGAAGGCCCATCCCGATGTCTTCAACGTGCTGTTGCAGGTTTTGGATGACGGCCGCCTGACCGATGGCCAGGGCCGCACCGTGAACTTCAAGAACACGCTGATCATCATGACGTCGAACCTGGGGTCCGAGTATCTCGTGAACCTGGGCGAGACGCAGGACGTGGATGTGGTGCGCGACGAGGTCATGGCGGTGGTCAAGAACCACTTCCGGCCCGAATTCCTCAACCGGCTGGACGAGATCATCCTGTTCCACCGGCTGAAGCGCGAGCATATGGGGGCCATCGTCGACGTTCAGATCGGCCGCCTGCGCAAATTGCTCAGCGAACGGAAAATCGAGATCGTCATCTCGGATCAAGCCCGCAGCTGGCTGGCCGGCAAGGGCTATGACCCGGCCTATGGTGCCAGGCCCCTGAAGCGGGTGATCCAGAAGCACCTGCAGGATCCCTTAGCCGAAGAACTCCTCGCCGGCCGCATCAGGGACGGCGATACCGTCGATGTCGGGGCTGTGGCAGGCGTACTCACCTTCAACGGCACCGCCGTCGGCGGCAAGCCAGTGGACCCCAAGGTTGTGAGCCTGCACTAGGGCCAGAAGGCGTCAACTTCAATCGCCGGGTGACGGCCCGCCGGTGAATGTGTAGAGATGCGCCAGCAAAGCGCCACGCCGGGAACCGCGATGACCAAGAACACCAACGATGCCGCCGCCAAACCCATCACGGTGTTCGCCGAAGGCACCTGGGACATGATGCACTACAATCACATCGAGTTCCTCTGCGAGTGCAAGGCCATGGGCGGCCGGCTGGTGGTGGGGGTCGTCTCCGACAAGTCGGTGGCGAGCTACAAGCGCTCACCCGTCCTGACCGAGCAGGAACGGCTGCGCACCATAGAGGCGCTGCCCATTGTCGACGAAGCTTTCATCTACGACGGGCCATTCGTGGGCGAGGTCCATGAGGAACTGTGCCGGAGAACCGGTGCTGATATCGTCGTCTATGGCTCTCCCGGCTTCGATGACTATTATGCGCCCTCGATCGCCGCCGGACGCTTTCGCCGGTTGGACTACCGCAAGGGCCTGTCATCGAGCGAAATCATCAAGCGCATTGCCACACGGGTGCGAGACGGCGACATATGAACGCTCTTGCGAAAACCCGCTACCGGCTCGATGCCCGCCGCTTCGTCAAGAAAAACTACATTCCCGAAGCGCAACGCCAGGGTTTCCGCGCCATCAAGCACAGCGTGAAGCTCTCATCTCCGCATACGCTCGGGAACTTGAGCGATCTTGGAAAGGCTTTCGACGCCGCCGGCATTGACTGGTGGCTGAGCTATGGCGCGCTGCTTGGCATCGTCCGCGATGGAAACTTTGTGCCATCGGACGACGACATCGATATCATGGTGGCTGAAGGAACCGATCCCGCCCAGGTGCGCAAGGCGATGCAGCGAATTGGCGGTGTCTTCATGACCGGCGTCACCTATGGGACCGCCGTCAGCAACCAGAACTACTGGTTTCGCGATATCTACATCGACATCTACTATGCCCAGGACGCGGACGGGCATCGCGTCGATTTCAGCCGCTTCTGCGGCTGTGCCCTGTTGATGGAACATAGCCGCCAGAAAGTGAAGCGCATCACCCATCGCGGCGTTGAACTGAACGCGCCTGAGGATCCCCCGCACTATCTCGAGCGGCTTTACGGCCCCGGCTGGACGAAGCCCGATGATGGCTGGCTATGGTTTGTTCACCAGCGCCCCATCGAGATAAGAGGGAATGTCTTCAGTCTCGCCTATTGCTGGTTCAGAATCGAAGTCCTCAAGCGCTGAAGACACGACTGGCTCACACCTTCGGCGGATTGTCTTTTGAAAAAACATAGACCGCCAGTCCCGCCAGCAACAGCAAGCCGAACATCAGGTGCAGCGCGGCGTAGGCTTCAGCCGCAGGTCTGTGCTGCATCGCCGTCATCATGGCGCCGCTCAACGGCTGCAGCAGACCGGCGCCGCCGATGAACAGCACGTTGAGCAGCGTGATGCCGCGGCCCAGCAGGTGATCGGGAACAAAGCTACGGCCATGCGCCATCAGCACGCCATAGGTCATGCTGAAGACGCCGATGACAGCGATCAGCGAGGCGGCCATTGGTAAGGAAATTGCGAATAGCCCGACAGTCATGAAGCAACCGGCCGTAACGATTCCACCGGCGAAGACAATCCACTTGCGCGTGCCGAGCATCCGGTCGAGCGGGCCATAGATCATGGCGCCCGCCGCCATTGCCGCCGCCATCAACAGCAGCGCATTGCCGCGGGCCACCGGATCAAGTCCGTACACGGAGGAAAAGAATGGTCCGGCCCACAACCCGCGCTCTGCCAGTACCACGGCATAGCTGATGGCGGTGATCGGCAGCAGCGTCCACAGCGCCTTGATTTTCAGAATGTCGCCGATGCCCGGCAACAGCCCCCGGTTAGCATGCGTGGTGATAAGCTCCGGGTCTCTAACGAGCCACAGCACGGCGGCGGCGGAGAGCGCCGTTGCCACCGCCATGCCGAGCATGGCGCCGCGCCAGCCGATGGTTTCGGCCGCCAGGGCGAGCGGCGATGCGGCCAGCAGATTGCCAGCGGCCCCGATGCCCAGCAGCCATGAGCACAACAGCGCAAAACGCTGCGGCGCATGTACGCGCCCGAACACATAGATGGCGCCCATGTAAATCGACCCGCAGCCAGCCCCGATCAACAGCATGGCGATGTTGAGGTGTAGCGCTGTCCGGGCCGACGCAAACACCAACGCACCGATGACCGCCAGCAGCATCTGCGCGGCGACCGTGCGTCGCGGGCCCACGGTATCGAGCGCCCAGCCGACGGGAAACTGCGTCAACACGAAACCGGCGATCCATAAGGCCTGTAGATTACCTAAACCCAGCGGATCGAGATTGAGCTCGAGCGCCAGTTCGGGTGCGATGACCGCCAGGAACGAACGATAGAACTGGCTCAGCACATAAGCTGCCAGGAATGTCAGAAAGACGCGCACGCCATGTCATCGCAGGGCGCCGGATGCGGCGCAAGCCTGCTCTGGCGTTTCGACTTTACTGTTGGATCTGCGCGACCTGGATTGGCGATGGCGCCTGTTGCATCATCGTGGCAATGCGCTGCTTCAGCTGCCTGAACTTCGACAGTTCCTTGCCCGCCAGCTGCTTGCCGCCCGATGCCTGAATACGCGTCGGGTTCACCGGGCGGTCCTTGACACGGACTTCATAGTGCAGATGCGGGCCGGTTGAACGGCCGGTCGATCCGACATAACCGATGATCTGCCCCTGGTTCACCTTGGCGCCGCGGCGGATGCCGGATGCCAGCTTGCTCATGTGGGCGTAGAGCGTCTCATAGGTATTGTTGTGCTTGATCTGGACGGTGATGCCATAGGCGCCATGGCGGCCCGCGATCTGGATCGCGCCGGAGCCGGCGGCCCGGATCGGTGTGCCGTAGGGCACGCCGAAGTCTACGCCGGTATGCATCTTCGAATAGCCGAGCAGCGGGTGGCGGCGCATACCGAAACCGGAGGTCAGCCTAGCGCCCGAAACCGGGGTTTTGAGCAGGGACTTCTGGGCGCTGCGGCCCTGATCGTCATAGTAATCTGTCTGGCCGTCGGCCGTCGTGAAGCGGTAGAGCGTCTTGGTCTTGCCGTCGAGCGTCAGCTGCGCATAGTGCAGAACCTTGCGCTTGGCCGACGAGCCGGTCAGTGGATTGCCGTAGAAGACCTCGAACGTGTCGCTGGCCTTGACCTGGCGCTGGAAGTCGACGTCATAAGTGAAAACGCGGGTTAGTTCGGAGGTGATGTAATCCGGGATCTTGTTGTCCTTGGCGGTGCCATAGAGGCTTGAACCGACTTTGGTACGCGTCCGGAAATGGTTGAACTCGGCGTATTTCGACTTCGTCCCGGCCTTCGCACCCTCGACTGCCGCGACAAACCGGCCGTCTTCGTCGGCCTCGACATTGATGGTCTCGTTCGGCCCGGGTTGAAACGACACCTGCACCGGGAACGTCACTTCGCGGCCATAGAAGTCGAGCTGCCGGTCGAGCGTCAGTTCGAAGGCCGTGCCTTCCTTCATCATGCGGGCCGGAAACACCGGTTCGACGGCGGAAGCCAGTGCCTGGGCCGCTTCCTTGCTGACGCCGCGTTCCGTCAAGGCGTCGATCAGCGTTTGGCCCTTGGCCAGTTTGAAGGTTTCGTCCGTCGGTTCGGCCGGTACCTGCTTGGTGATCGTGGTGATGTTCTGGTCATCATCGCCGATCACCTCGATTTCGGCATCGATGACTGCCGTCTTGCCGTCGCCATAGGGCAGGTCATCGGAGGTGATTTCAGGATAGGCATTGGCGTTGTTGAGATCGCGCTCGGGAACGATCAGTTCACCGGACGTCTCGGGTTGAGGAGTGTAAGCCGATGACAGTTCCTTGCTGCCTATGACCGAGGCGTTCTCTTGCGGATTGGCGTCGGCAGGAAAATCGCCGGTCACCGCTGCCTTGTCGACCGATGCATAAGCATCGCGCGGCACGGCATTCTCGCCGAATATGCCAAGCACGGCACTGCCGATCACCAGCGAGCCGGCAATGCCAGCTACGCACGTCGTCAGCAGCCAGCGATGATGAACGGGCTCGGTATCAAACGGATGATCGAGGTCAGAAGCTGACGCTTTCGGAGGTTGCGGCGGACGCCGTGCCGCGCTGGCTTGCGCCGTGGCGCGATACTGTCTGTCTACGCGATCGTTCAAATCCCCGTTCCCCTCGTTCGATTCGAATTCACCTGGCAAACAATACCTGACCGATATCCCCTCGACATCAGGCCCGCCCGCCGACGCCGACATACTTTCTAAGGCTCTCTTCCGGAGCCCGGCGCCTGAACGCCTTTATGCACCCGGAAAATGCCCTTTATGCCCGGCCAAGTCAACCATGTTGACCCGCTTATGACCGGGCGGGGCTTCACCACCGTTCCCTTAGACAGCCTCGCTGTCCGCCGGCCAAGGAAAAAAACCCCGAAATTCACTATCACCTGAGAGGGTTTCAGTTCCGTTAACCATGTCTCCAGCTGGTCATGTGTCGTTCTGTTGACGAAAGGCCTCGGCTTTACCCTCAATTTTCGTCCACTTGGACAAAAAATCGAGCCGCGTTTACTGGATCAACCTCATCCGCAATCTGGTAGAGAAACAAATAATCATTGCAAAACAGCGAATTACAAGATTCTTGAAGATTGCGCAACGAAGCGCTTGACACTCAGGTCGCCGTCCTCCTATAAGCCCCATCACTGAGGGACGCGGCGCCGCCTGGCGCCACCGATCTCGTGCAAATATCTGATGTAGCTGGCGCCAAACTGCCGGTACCACCCGAAAGGGAGCCGGTATAAGTTTGCGTCGCTTGTGTCTTCTGAGGGGTTAACAAGTCCCTCCCGCTGATTGAAATCGTTGAAGAGAGAAAGAGAAACGCAGGCGGCGTGTGTTCTAGCGGTCCTGAAGCAATTCAGGACGTACGAAACAAACGGTCGTTTGCGTTTATTATGATAAGCCAAAAGCTTCGATGGAAACATCGAGGCCACATGGCTTCTCGTCAAAATGTACGCAATGCGATCAATTGCCG
>JANPCS010000264.1:0-5174 GCA_031431065.1 Hyphomicrobiales bacterium
TGTGAAACAGTTCTCGCGTTCACCATCCCATTTGCTGAAACGTGCGGCGCAATACGCCAATCTCATTTACATGGGCGAGGTCGGCAAGTCCGGTCTCACCCAGCGCCAGTTCACGGTGCTGCTGGCCGTCGACAACAACGATGGCAAGAGCCAGACCGAACTGGTGAAGGTCACCGGTATTGACCGGTCGACCCTGGCCGACCTGGTGGCCCGCCTGCTGGCCCAGGGTTATCTGCAGCGCAAGCGCACCAAGGACGATGGCCGCACCAACGCCATCCGCATCACCGCCGTCGGCAAGAAGATGCTGAAGATGGCGCAGCCCGGTGCCGATGAAGTTGATCGCCAGATGATGGGCCTGCTCTCAGCCTCCGAGCGCAAGGTCTTCATCGACAATCTGGCCATTCTCGCCGCCGAGATGGACAAGATCGAGGACAAGGAACCCTCCAAGCCGGTGCGCAAGATCAAGTCGCGCAAGCGGGCTTGAGGTTTATCGCCGCCCCACTACCCCCGGGGTGGAAATTTCAGGAATAAATCCGTTCACGGAATATCGAGGCCAGCGCCGCCACTTGCGGACCCAGGGCTTCCATCCCTTCATCATCGTCAAAGGCTCGTGACGTCTCCGCTGCCAGTTGCGCCAGCGGTGCTGGAACGGCGCGCCCCGTGACTTTGAATGCTCGCATGGCGATGACCGACAGGCTCGCCAGGGTCTGCTCCAGCAATGCACCGGCCCGCTCCTGCTTGCTCCACGCCGCAAAGACCGGTGACGCCACATCGTCCTGGCCGAAGCCGCCCGATTCCGAGCCCGGCAACAAGCTTGGCTGGGCCAGCATGCGGAGTTCCTCCTCGTAACCGACCATGGCCATCGGCAGGCAGCCGAGATAGGTGCGGCCATCGGGATAGCCGAGGAAGGGCGGCAGCAGCGATATGTTGGCGTCCTGCAGCTTGGCGCCGGCGCGCGAGGCAATGAGCGCCAGATTGGCGTAAGACGCGGTCAGCGCATCCATCACGGCTGGCGCCTGGGCGTTGTGATAGCCGCCGGTCGAAACGACGGCATCGGGTCCAATCTGTTCGCTACCGATGAAGACCACCGGATTGTCGCTGACGGCGGGGAGCGACTGCCGCGCCACCATCTCGGCGGCCGTGGTGGCGCGGTGCGCCTCGCCCAGCAGGCGCGGCATGATGCGGATGCTCACCGGCGCTTGATAGGGACGGCGCGCGCCCCCGTGGCCACCGGCAACGCGGCTCCGTAGCGCGCGCAGAGCCCACGCGTCATGCGGGTTGTTCCACAGGCTCTCGAGCTCTTCGGCGAAATGCCCGAGCGGCGTGTTGAAGGCTTCGGCAGCGAACGCAAACACATCGGCCACGATCTCGATGCGGGTCATCGCCGCAAGGGCCGTATCAGCCACCAAAGCCGTGGCTCCGGGAGAGCCGTTGATGAGCGACAGCATGTCCTTCTCGGCCAGCTCGACACGCTTCGTCAGGTCGAGAAAGAGATGTGACAGCGACAGGATCTCGCCCGCACCACCCTGACCTCGCGCCGGCACAATCGGCAACGGTCCGCCAGCCAGCATCGCCACCACGGCGTCCGCGACATGCGGCGACACAGCAGCGTGGCCCTCGATGATATTAGCGAGCCTGGCAAACACCATGGCCCTCGTCACGCGGCTTGGCAGCGGATCGCCCCACGACGCGGCGCGGTGATAGGTCGGGGCGCGCGCCTGTTCCTTGCGCCCTTCCGCTGTCAATCGCGTCTTGGCCTGATGGCCGTAGCCGGTGTTGACGCCATAGATGGTGATGTCCTCGCGGGCGATCAGTTTGAGAAAATCGTCACGCGCCCGGGCGATGTTGGCGCGCGCATCCGCACCCAGTTGCACCGCCTCGCCACCCCAGGCGACGCGTTTCAATGCCTCGAGCGTCAGGTCGGCGCGGCGGTTGAGGATGATGCTCATGAGCCGGACGCCGCCAGTGGAGTCCTCGCCTTTTCGATCTCGGGATTGAGCATGGCGGCGACTGCCTCTGGCGACAAGGGGCCGACAAACTTGAAACGGATGATGCCCTGGCCATCGATCACAAATGTCTCCGGTACACCATAGACTCCCCAGTCGACGGCGGCGCGGCCGGGAACATCGGCGCCGACCGCGGCATAGGGTTGGCCCAACGTCTCGAGGAAGTGCTGCGCGTTGGCCGGATCGTCCTTGTAGTTGAGACCGTAGAGGCGGAGATCGCTACGCTTGGCAATTTCCATCAATACCGGATGCTCAACGCGGCAGGGCCCACACCATGAAGCCCAGACATTGACCAGCGTCACCTGACCCTGCTTCAGAGTTGCGGTATCGAAGCCCGGAAGCTCCAGGCCTGCGATAGCCGGTAGATCGAATTCGGGCACCGGCTTGCCGATCAAGGCCGAGGGAAGCTTGGACGGGTTGCCCGAGAGACCCTTCCAGAACAGCAAGGCGAGGAAGGCGAAGACCACGACGGGGATCGCCGCCAGCCAAAGCCGTGAAGTTTGTGGAGACTGTCCGGAGGCGCTCATGCGTCACCCCTGCGGCGCTGGCGATCCAGCCGTTCGGCTTGAGCACGCAGGCTACGGTCGCGGACGATCACCCAGACCGTCAGTGCACAGATGAAAATGCCGGAGAGTGCATAAGAGGCAATGACGAAGCCAATGTGCGGTGCGGAGAAATCCATCAGCGGTCGCCGATCTCGGCAATGTGGATCTGGCGGATCTTGCGCGCGGCGATCTCGGCACGGATCGACACCAGATGCAGGGCAAGAAACAGGAACGTATAGGCCAGCCCCATGACGAGGAGCGGCCACAGCATGGATTTGTCGATGGCCGGACCACCGGCGCGAAACACACTCGCCGGCTGGTGCAGCGAGTTCCACCAGTCGACCGAGAACTTCACGATCGGCACGTTGATGAAGCCAACGAGTGCCACGATGCGGGCGATCATCGCGGCGCGGTGCGGCTCGTCGATGGCCGCCCAGATGGCCATATATCCGAGATAGAGCAGCATCAGCACGAACATCGAGGTCAATCTCGCGTCCCACACCCACCAGGCGCCCCACATGGGTTTCCCCCACAGAGAACCGGTGGCGAGCGCCAGAAAACAGAAGACAGCACCTATGGGGGCTGCCGTCTTGGCGGCGGCATCGGCCAGCGGATGGCGGAAGATGAGCGCGATGGCACTGGCCAAGGCCATCACCGAATAGACAAGCAAGCCCATCCAGGCCGCCGGCACATGCACGAACATGATGCGCACCGTCTCGCCCTGCTGATAGTCGGGCGGCGAGGTGAACAGCGCGCCATAGAGTCCCACGGCGAAGAGGCCGGTGGTGATCGCCCAGATATAGGGTAGCACGGCGTTTGCGAGTCTCAAAAAGTGCGTCGGGTTGGCGAGATATTGCATGGGGTTTGTTCTCGTTCCCCTCCCCCTTGTGGGGAGGGGTTAGGGGTGGGGGGTGGTTGGCAGCGGAACTCGCGGACCCCCACCCTTGATCCCTCCCCACAAGGGGGAGGGAGACATTGCTATCTAATGACTTCTCCTCATTTCAGATAGGACCTGAGTGCCGCAGCCGAAGCAAGGGGGGACAGAACCAGGCTCACCAGGGCAATGGCCGACAATATCAGCAACGAGGGTGTGGCGAGATCGGGGCCATTGATGTGGGCCTGACTGGCTGAGAGACCGAAGATCAGCACCGGCACATAGAGCGGCAGCACCAGGATCGACACCAGCAGGCCGCCGCGGCGCAGGCCCACCGTCACCGCCGCCCCGATCGAAGCCAGCAATGACAGGGCCACCGACCCCAGCACCATGGCCAGCGCCAGTGGCCAGATGGCGAGAGGATCGAGGTTTAGCAGGAAGCCCAAGAGTGGTGCGGCAATGGCCAGCGGCAGGCTGGTCGACAGCCAGTGGGCGATGGCTTTGGCCAGCGCCACCATCTCGAAAGGTACTGGCCCCATGGTCATGAGGTCGAGCGAACCATCCTCGTAGTCCTGCTGATAGATGCGGTCCGCCGAGAGCAGCACCGAGAGCAGCAGCGCAATCCACAAGGCGCCAGGGGCAATACGGGCGAGCAGCTGCTGATCCGGCCCGATGCCGATGGGCAGCAGCACGACCACGGCAAGAAAGAACCCCAGGGCCGATCCGGCGCCGCCGCCCTGGCGATAACTGAGCACCAGGTCGCGGCGGATAAGGGAGGCGATGAGCTTCATGGCGTGCCGCCCAGTTCAAGGCGCTGCTCGGGCTCGCGGCCCAGCGGCACATGCGTGGCCGCGATGATCATGCCGCCGTTACCGAGTTGTGCCGCCATCACCTTTTCTAATCGCCCGAGCGATGCGGCATCGAGGCCAACAGTCGGTTCGTCGAGCAACCACAAGACGCGCGGCACCAGCACGAGGCGGGCCAATGCCAGCCGCCGCTTTTGTCCGGCCGAGAGCAGACCGGCGGGATAAGATGAGAGACGCAGCAGGCCGAAAGCGTCCAGGGCATCATCGACATCGCCGCCGCCCATGAAGTCGCGCCAGAAGACGAGATTCTCGTGCACGCTCAAAGCGGATTTCACGGCTTCCTGATGCGCTATATAATGCGCGCGCTGGCCGATGCTGAGATCGTCATCCTCCCCTTCAATCACCAACGTTCCCGAAGTCGGCTCATTCAATCCGGCGATCAGCCGCAACAGCGAGGATTTGCCCGAGCCATTGGGACCCGTCAGCTGCAGCAACTCGCCTGGCTTCAGCGACAGCGAGACATCGCGGAACACCACGCGTCCGCCACGCTCGCAGGTCAGGTTGTCGCCGAGAAGTTTCATGGCGAATTGCGAATGGCGAATGGCGAATTGGCAAACAACACTTCGCTACTCGATACGCCCTATTCGCTTCTTCACATCATGTACTGGCCGCCATTGGCGGACAGCGTCGAGCCGGTGATAAAGCCGGCATCGTCGGAGGCGAGGAACAGCACTGCGCGGGCGATTTCATCGGGCTGGCCCAAACGGCCCACCGGGATTTGCGGAAGGATATTCTTTTCGACAACCGCCGGATCGATGGCCAGCACCATTTCCGTGGCGATGTAGCCGGGGCAGATGGCGTTGACGGTGATGCCGGCGCGCGCCCCTTCCTGGGCCAGCGCCTTGACGAAGCCCAGATCGCCCGCTTTGGCGGACGAATAATT
>JANPCS010000265.1:0-13891 GCA_031431065.1 Hyphomicrobiales bacterium
TGGACGGGCATTTCGTGCCCAACATCTCGTTTGGCATGCCGGTCATCCAGGCCATCCGCCCGGTCACGAAGAAGGTCTTCGACGTGCACCTGATGGTGGCGCCGGTTGACGCCTATCTCGAGGCCTTTGCCAAGGCTGGCGCCGGCATCATCACGGTGCATGCCGAGGCAGGCCCGCATCTCGACCGCACGCTGCAGGTCATCCGTTCGTTGGGAAAAAAGGCCGGCGTGGCGCTCAACCCGTCGACTCCGGCTTCGGTGTTGAAGCATGTGCTCGACCGGCTTGACCTCATTCTGGTGATGACGGTGAACCCCGGCTTTGGCGGCCAGGCTTTCATGCCGGCCATGCTGGAGAAGATTTCGGAGGTCCGCGAGATGGTCCGTGGGCGGAACATCGATATCGAGGCCGATGGCGGCATCACGGCGGCCAACGCGGCGGACGTGGTGCGGGCCGGCGCCAATGTGCTGGTGGCGGGCTCCGCGGTGTTCAAGGGCGATGACTACGCCGCCAACATTCGCGCCATAAGGTTGGCGGCGGCGAGCATCGCGGTCTGACTCCCGTTACGGATTTTTATCCACCCATTCGACAAACGCCTCGAGCCACTTCTCCAGATGCTTTCCCGTCTCGGCATCCGTGAGGTTCCCGTCCGCATCGAACTTGTCCTCGTTGTGGTTCACGAAGATTTCCGGCTTCGGCATGGCGATGGCCTGCAGTGCCTGCAGGTTCTGGCGGAAATGATATTGCGCGCGGCCCGTGCCGTGGAAGAATCCGGCACCCGCACCAATGATGCCGACCCGCTTCCACTTGAGGAAGGCCGAGCCGCGCGACAGCCAGTCGGTGGCATTCTTCAACACACCGGTCATCGAGAAATTATACTCAGGGCATGCAAAGATCACTCCGTCGGCGCTGCGGATGCGGGCATCGAGATCCTTCACCGCTTGGGGCTTGCCGTGTTCGTCCTCAACGTCGCCATCGTAAAGCGGAATGCCATGCAGCGTGGCAACGTCGAACGTCACATGGGCGGGCGCCATGTCCGCCAGGGCCCGCAACAGGCCGGTGTTGGTCGATGCCTTGCGTAACGCGCCGCTGAGGCCGAGTATATTCATGCGATTGATCCCTTGATCGACTTCAATGCGGCGAGCGCCCGGTCGCGGGCTTTGCCGTGGTCGATCAGAGGATGGGGATAGTTGATCCCCAAATCAACTCCCGCCGCGCGCAATTCAAACGCCGATGCCATCCACGGCTTGTGAATGACCGCATCGGGGAGGAGTCCAAGTTCCGGCACCCACCTGCGCACATAGATACCATGGGGATCGAACTTCTCGCCCTGCAGCACCGGATTGAAAATGCGGAAATAGGGCGCGGCATCGGCACCCGAGCCCGCCACCCATTGCCAGCTTGCGGCATTGCTGGCGATGTCGGCATCGACCAGCGTATCCCAGAACCAGCGCTCGCCATCCTGCCAGTGGATGAGCAGATCCTTAATGAGGAAGGAAGCGGCGATCATGCGCACGCGGTTGTGCATGATGCCGGTGGCCCAGAGTTGGCGCAATCCCGCATCGACGATGGGATAGCCGGTCTGGCCTTTTTGCCAGAGCTTGAGGCCCGCGGAATCGTCCGCCCACGGAAAATTCTCGAATTCCGGTTTGAAGGAGCTCTCCGGCAGGCTCGGCCAGTGATGCAACAGGTGATAGGAGAATTCGCGCCATAGCAATTCCCTCAGAAATTTCTCGGCTGCCCGGTCCAATTTGCCGCCCGCCTGCATCTGCGCGGCCCTGACCGCGTGCCAGCATTGCGCGGGACTGATCTCGCCGAAATGCAGATGCGCCGACAGCTTCGACGTCACATCGCGATCCGGCAAATCGCGTTCATCGGCGTAGTGTTCGAGGCCATCAGCTATGAAATCAGATAGCCGTTTCCGCGCGCCCTCCTCGCCCGACGTCCACATCGGTTCGAAACCCGATGCCCAGTTGGGCGAGCTTGGCAGCAGGCACCAGTCCTCATGCCGGTCGCTGCAAATGCTGCCGTTCCACGCCGCGAATACCGGAACGGGTTTCAGCGGTTTCGGCTCTCCCGCCGCGAAGCAGGCCTTCGAGAAAGGCGTATAGACACGATAGGGCTCGCCCACGCCATTGCGGATGGTCTCGGGCTCATGCAGCAGGTAGCCACCGTAGCGGCGGCACTGGACGCCGTGGGTCTCGCAAACATCCTTGACGCGCGCCTCGATGGCACTCGCCCATGGCGCGTAGTCACGGGTGAAGCAAAGAGTCTTTGCCCCGGTCTCGGCCAGCACATCGGCAATCACCTTGTCGGCCGCTCCACGCCGCAGCACCACACGAACGCGCTTGCCCAATTCATCGAGACTGCGATTGAGCCACCAGCGCGACGCCCCGCCGATCCGCCATTCGCCCGGCGTTTCGTCATCGAGAATATAGAGAAAGATCACCGGCCCCAATCCCGCAGCAGCGGTCAGGGCGGCGTGGTCGGTGAGGCGCAAGTCCTGGCGGAGCCAGACAATCACAGGGGAGTGCATGACGTTACTTACGTCAGGACGCGGCAGCGGATCAACCCGGCATCGCGTCCCGATTGGGTAAAGTCAGGCGCCTTTAAACCTTCGCCTTCACCTTGCCCACGGCGCGCTTGGCCAGGAGGTTGGTCAGCCAGTCGGGATCCATCTCCGGCACAGAGGATAGCAGCAGCTCGGTATAAGCGGGATAGGGCGGGTTCAGCACCTTGGTCTTCGGCCCCTGCTGCACCACCTTGCCCTGGTGCATGACGACGATCTCGTCGGAGATGGCGCGCACCGTGGCGATGTCGTGAGTGATGAAGAGATAGGAGACGTTGGTGTCCTTCTGCAGCTTCATCAGCAGGGTAAGAATTTCCTCCTGAACGATCTGGTCCAAGGCGCTCGTCACCTCGTCGCAGATGATGATCTCGGGTTTCGCCGCCAAGGCGCGGGCAATCGAGATGCGCTGCTTCTGGCCCCCTGAGAGTTCGCCCGGCAGGCGGTCGATGTAGCTTTCGTTCAGCTCGATCGCATCGAGCAATTCGGCAACACCGCGATCACGCGCCGCGCCGTTCAGGCCGTGATAGAATTGCAGCGGCCGGCCGATCAGGTCGCGGATGGTCTGGCGCGGATTGAGCGAGGTATCGGCCGACTGATAGATCATCTGGATGCGCCGCAGCGTATCCTTGTCGCGGTCCTTCAGCGCCTTCGGCAAAGGCTTGCCGTTGAAGTAGACTTCGCCCTTGGTGGGCGGCAGAAGCCCGGTGATGGCGCGGGCCAGCGTCGACTTGCCGGAGCCCGATTCGCCGACCACCGCCACGGTGCGGCCGCGCGGCAATTGCACCGTCACGTTGTTCAAGACCTTGTGGCCGCCGCCATAGCTGCCATCGACTTCGTGGACGCGCAGCACGATGTCCTCGCTGATGTCCTCGGGCTTGGCGATCTTGCGCACCGCCCACAGCGTCTTGGTGTAGTCCTGGGTCGGCTGCTTCAACATCTCGCGGGTTGGCGCCTGCTCCACTTCCTTGCCGCGCAGCAGCACCATGATGCGGTCGGCCATCTGCGCCACCACGGCGAGATCATGGGTGATATAAATCGCCGCGGTGTTGAACTGCTCGACGATGTCGCGCATGGCGGCCAGGACTTCGACCTGCGTCGTCACATCGAGGGCGGTCGTCGGTTCGTCGAAGATGATGAGATCGGGGCGGCAGGACATGGCCATGGCGGTCATGGCGCGCTGCAACTGGCCGCCCGAGACCTGATGCGGATAGCGGTCGCCGATGGTGTCGGGGTTGGGCAGCTGCAGGCGCTTGTAAAGATCGCGCGCGTCAGCCTCGGCCTTGTCGCGGCTCATGATGTTGTGGCGCACCGCCGTCTCGACGGTCTGGTCGATGAGTTGGTGGGCCGGGTTGAAGGCGGCAGCCGCACTCTGCGCCACATAGGCGATGCGCGAACCCCACAATTCCCGGCGCTCCGCCTCGCTGGCCTTGATCAGGTCGATGCCGTCGAAAACGATCGAGCCCGCAGAGATGCGGCAGCCAGGCCTGGCATAGCCCATGGCGGCAAGACCGATTGTCGATTTGCCGGCACCCGATTCGCCGATCAGGCCCAAGACCTCGCCGCGCTTCAGCGTCAGGTCGATACCCTTGACGATGGGATGCCACACGTCATCGCTGTTGCCTTCGATCTTGAGGCCCTTGATCTCGAGGAGGGTCTCGCCCCTGACGCGCTTTTTCTCAGTGATCATCGTGAAGCCCACTTGTCTTGGAGAGGAACCAATCGACCACGAGATTGACCGCGACGGTCAGGAGCGCAATGGCGGCGGCCGGGTAGAAGGGAACCGGGATATAGGGGAAGGTCTGCACCGGAAAGGTAATAAGGTTCTTGTTCTCGGCCACCATGGACCCCCAATCGGCAGTTGGCGGCTGAATGCCGACGCCAAGGAACGACAGGGAGGCGATGGTGAGGAACACGAAGCAGAAGCGCAAGCCAAACTCGGTGATCATCGGCGGCAAGATGTTGGGCACAATTTCCTTGAAGACGATCCAGGAGTTTCCTTCGCCGCGCAGCCTGGCAGCCTCGACATAATCCATCACCACGACATTCAAGGCCACGGCGCGGGACAGGCGGAAAACGCGGGTGGCATCGAGAAGCGCCAGGATGAGAACAAGATTGAGGAGGCTCTTGCCGAACACGGCGAGCAGCATCAACGAGAAGATCAGCACCGGTATGGCCAGGAACGCATCGACCAACCGCGACACGCCCTGATCGAGCCAGCCGCGCCTGAGCGCCGTCAACACGCCAAGCGTGCCACCGACGATAAACGAGAGCAGCGTGGTGATGAGTGCGATGCCGATGGTGTTGCGCGCGCCATAGAGCAGCCGCGAATAGAGGTCACGGCCCAGCCTATCAGTTCCCATCCAGTATTCGGCGCTGAATGGAAGGTTGCCCTTGCCGACGACCTCGGACTCGCCGTGATGGGCAAGCCATGGCGCAAATATGGCGACGAACGCATAGAGCAGGATGACGATCATGCCGAACCAGGCGCTGACCGGGGCCGTGGCCAGTGTTCGCCGGATTTTTTCCGATAAGGTGCGGCGGGTGCGGACGGAGCGGATGTCGGGGGCTGTGGCGGTCATTTCGGGTGCAAGAGCCGTGGATTGGTGACGATGGAAACGACGTCGGCGGAGAGATTGAGGAGAATATAAGTTGCCGCGAAAATCAGCGCGCAGGCCTGCACCACCGGCATGTCGCGGCTTGAGACTGCGTCCACCATCAATTGCCCGATACCGGGATAAACGAAGACGACTTCGACAATGACGACGCCGACCACAAGATAGGCAAGATTAAAGGCGATGACTGTGGCGATCGGCGCCCAGGCATTGGGGAGTGCGTGCTTGACGATCACTTCACGGTTGGGAACACCCTTGAGCCGCGCCATTTCGATATAGGGGCTGGCCAGCAGGTTGATGATGGCGGCCCTGGTCATGCGCATCATGTGGGCGACGATGACCAGAGTCAGCGTCAGCGCCGGGATGAAGCCGCGGTAGACATGCTCGAGGAAAGCAGTGTCGGCGCTGACCGTCGATGTTGTCGAGAACCAGCGCAGTTTCACCGCGAAGATGAACAGCAGGATATAGGCGATGAAGAAATCAGGGGTCGCGATGGTGGTCAGCGTCATGGCATTGACGGTCCGGTCATAGACGCTGTTGCGGTAGAGCGCCGCCGTCACGCCGAGGAACAGCGACAAGGGCACGGCGATGATGGCTGCCATCATCGCCAGGAAGAATGTGTTGTAAAGCCTGGGCCCGATGACGCCCGCGACATCGCGGCTTTGCGTGCCGCCGTTGCCCGAGCCCGAATAGGAGTTGCCGAAATCGCCAACCAGCACGCCGCCGATCCATTCGAAATAACGGATGGAGGCGGGACGGTCGAGGCCAAGTTCCTTGTTGAAATTCGCAACGTTCTCGGGCGTTGCACCTTGCCCCAGGATGTTCTGGGCATAGCCGCCGGGAAGCATTTCAAGCGATGAAAAAATGACCACCGACACCACGAAGAGGGTCAGCAGGCCAAGGCCCAAACGTTGCAGGACCGTGCGCAATACCGGATGCATGTCTCTCCCCGTTCAAGCCTCTAGATGGGCCCATTACCGTACAGACTAGCAGAACCGCGAGGCTTGGCTACTTCAAAATAGACGTTTGTGCAGCGAGAAGCGCCAATTCTGTTCACGGGTCTCGCGCTGCCCGTCACCCCCGATGCCAAGAAAAACCCCGCCAATTTCTTGGCGGGGCTGTATATATTGTTTCGTCCGTTGACGGATGGATTGGCCCTTAGGCCATCCACCAGCGCTCCCACATGTATCCGCCATCGTCGTCGAAGTCGGTGTTGAAGGTGTTGTGGCCGAGCTTGGTTGAGAGCGCGCCGACGAAGTTGTTGAACATCAGCACCACTTGGCCGCCGTCGTCGTGGATCAGCTGCTGGGCTTCGGCATAGAGCGCCTGACGCTTGGCTTCATCCGTCTCGGGCCGGGCCGCAAGCAACAGCTCGTTGAAGCGGGCGTTCTTCCAGTTGGTGTCGTTCCAGGCCGCATCGGCTGCGAGCGAGATCGACAGGAACATGTCGGCCACCGGCCGGCCGCCCCAATAGCACAGGGCCCAGGGCTTCTTGAGCCAGACATTGTTCCAGTAGCTGTCGTTGGGCTCGCGCACCACGTTGATCTCGATGCCCGCCGCCTTGGCCTGCTCGGCCATCAGCAGCGCCGCATCGACGCCGCCGGCGAAGGCCGCATCCGAGGCCGACAGATCGACCTTGAGGTTTTCCATGCCGGCCTTCTTCAGCAAAGACTTGGCCTTTTCGGGATCGTAACTATAGACCGGTTCCGGATTGATGGCGTATTTCATCGAGGCCGAAATCGGGTTGTCGTTGCCGGTCGAGCCGTAGCCAAAGAGAATCTTGTCGACCAGTTCCTGGCGGTTGATCGCCCACTTCAAGGCCTGGCGGACATTGACATCGTCAAACGGCTTGGCGTCGCAATGCATCGGAGCGGTGTAATGCGCGAAGCCCGAGACGTTGTAGAGTTCGGTTTCCGGCGCGCCCTTCAGCATGTCGATGGTGGCGAGGTCGGCACGGTTGATGTAGTGGACTTCGCCCGACAGGAAGGCGTTAGTGCGGGCCGCCACATCGACGATCGACAGCATTTCGACGCCGTCGAAATACGTGTCCTTGAAGTAATTGGGGTTGCGTTCGCCGACGAGCTTGACGCCCGGCTCGAAGGACTTCAGCACATAGGGGCCGGCACCCATGCCCTTTTCCCAATCGGGCTTGCCGTCGATGGCCGGATAGATGCCGAGATGATAGTCGGTCAGCAAGAAGGGGAAGTCGGCATTGCCGCCCTTCAGCGTGAAGACCACGGTTTCCGGGCCGTCGGCCACGACGCTCTCGAGGTTCGAGAGAACTGACTTGGCGGGCGACTTCGAGTCGGCGCCGATATGGTAGTTCAGCGTGGCGACGACGTCGGCGGAATCAAGCGTCTTGCCATTGTGGAAGGTGACACCCTTCCTGAGCTTGAAAATCCACTTCTTGGCACCATCGACCGGCTCGAAGCTTTCGGCGACGTGGGGCTGGGCGGTGTTCTTGGAGTCGACTTGCACCAGGGGAGCCGCAAACAGCGACTTGCCGAAGTGGAAGGTGAAACCGTTCGACCAGGTGGCCGGGTCGAGCGAGTCGGTGGTCTGACCATGGCCGACGGCAACCTTGAAAATGCCGCCCTTCTTGGCTTCCGAGCGGGCTGCCGTAGCGAACAGCACATTGGCCGAGGCAATGGTCATGCCCGAGGCAATGGCAAATTGCATGAAGTCGCGGCGCGACAGCTTGCCGAGGCCGACCGCCTTCTGGGCCGACTTCATTTTCATTTCAAATTCGGTCATACGTTTCTCTCCTTAGCGTGACCTGATGATCGTTCTGCGACATGGGACATTGGCCGGATTTTTTGCCGGGCCGCACAAATTCCTGAGTAGTGCGTTTCCCTTTGCCGTCTCCCTCTTATCGTTTTTCTTGTGGTTGGGGCTTTGGGCCCTTGTCGTCCATTCCGGAACCTGTCACGGAGATTTCTCCCCGTCAATGACACTCTAATGACACCTTGGTGAATTGAACTCACGCTTTGGACAGGTCATGGTGAAAAAACGACATCAACTCCAAGATATCAAGCCCTCTCCAGTTCCTCCGGCGCGACGCGATAGGTCGTCGAGCAGAATTCGCAGGTGACCGCGATTTCACCGTTTTCCACCATGGCGGCCCGGTCATCGGCGGAAAAGCGCTGCAGCATGCCGGTAATGCCGCCGCGCGAGCAGCTGCAATAGCGTTCGAGCGCCAGCGCCGGATAGGCGGTGACGCCATCCTCGTGATAGAGACGATAGAGCAATTGTTCGGCTGACAGCAGCGGATCGAGCAACTCATGGGCCTCCGCCGTGTCGAGCAGCAGCCTGGCCTTCACCCAGTCGTCGCTTTCCGGCCGCTCCTCCTCAAGGCCGTCGGGAACATCACCGGAATGGCTGGGCAGCGGGCTGGAGCCGCCATCGCGCGGCAGGTGCTGCACCATCACGGCACCCGCCCGCCAGCTTTCCTGGCGGTTGCCGCGCTGCATCAGCGGGCCCGCCGCCATGCGGATGCGGGTGGGGATCTGCTCGGATTTCTCGAAATAGCCATGTGCCGCGGCGGTTAGATCCTCGCCGTGTAGCGGCACGATACCCTGGTAGCGCTCCATGTCGGGGCCCTGATCCACCGTCATGGCGAGGTAGCCGCTGCCCATCAGTTCGGCCTGGCCCGGATGGTCAAGTGCCGCCAGCTTCGCCGCGTCGAAACGGGCATAGCCGCGCAGCTGGCCTGGCGAGACATAGTCGGCGACAATCATGTCGACCGGGCCGTCGGTCTTGGTCTGGAGAATGAACTTGCCGTCGAATTTCAGGCTGGCGCCGAGGATGGCGGTGAGCGACACGGCCTCCGCCAGAAGCGCCGAGACGGCGGGCGGATAGCTGTGGCGATGTAGAATATCGTCGACCACGCCGCCCAAGCGCACCAACTTGCCGCGCACCCCCAAGGGCTTGATCTCGAAGGGCAGAACCAGATTGTCGTTTGGTGACGTGCTGGTGGCCATCACTGGCCCAGGCAATGGAGCAGGATGCTCTTTTGAATGTGTAGGCGGTTCTCGGCCTCGTCCAACACCAATGAATGAGCACCGTCGATCACCTCATCGGTGACCTCCTCGCCGCGGTGGGCGGGGAGGCAATGCATGAACTTGGCGCCCGGCGCAGCGGCGCTCATCAGTCTCTGGTTCACCTGAAAAGGTCTCAACAGATTGTGGCGGCTGGCAGAGTCCGTGTCATGCATCGACACCCAGGAATCGGTGATGACACAGTTGGCCCCCGCCACCGCCTCTTCGGCGGACCCGGTCATTTGCACGCCGGCGTTCTCGGCTTTCGCCCAGGCCAAGACATCAGCGGAAGGTCGCAGCTGTTCGGGCGTTGCGATGCGCAAGCGGCCACCGAGGCGAACCACCGCCTGTATCCAGGAAGCCGCGACATTGTTGCCGTCGCCCACCCAACTCACCGTCAGGTTCTGCAAGGGTCCAACGTGTTCTTCCAGCGTCATCACATCGGCCAGCACCTGGCACGGGTGGGTCTCATTGGTGAGGCCGTTGATCACCGGCACGCTGGCGGCGGCGGCCAGTTCAAGAAGGTTCGAATGTTTCGCGGCGCGGATCATGATGGCTTCGACATAGCGCGATAGAACCCGCGCCGTGTCGGCAATGGTCTCGCCGCGCCCCAATTGCATGTCGTGCGACGACAGCACCAGGGTATCGCCGCCCAGCTGGCGCATGCCGACTTCGAAGGACACGCGGGTGCGCGTCGAGGGGCGCTCGAAGATCAGCGCCAGCATGCGGCCCTTCAGCGGTTCTCCGGCCTCGCGCTGGCCCTTGGGCTGTCCCCGGCGGCCATCCTTGAGCCTACGCGCCGTGGCAATGATGTGCTTCAATGTCACGCCATCGAATTCGGAAATGTCGAGGAAGTGCCGCGGCGCCATGGCGATGGGTTTCAAGCCGCGGCCCTGGCGGCCAGTGCATTGCAGGCGCGGTCGAGCATGTCGACGGCCTCGGCGATGTCGGCGTCGCTGACGATCAGCGGCGGCAGCAGGCGCACCACATTGTCGCCCGCCCCGATGGTCAGCAGGTGCTGGTCCATAGCGGCGGCCTGCAGCTCGGTGTTGGGCACCTTGCACCTGATTCCCATCATCAGGCCGAAGCCGCGGATGTCGTCGATGATATCGGGATGCGCGTCCTTGAGGCCCGCCAGCTTCTGTTTGAGGTTCAGGGCCCGCTGCTGCACCTGAGCAAGAAATCCCTCGGCCAGCACCACATCGAGCACGGCATTGCCGACGGCTGTGGCCAGCGGATTGCCGCCGAAGGTCGAGCCATGGCTCCCAGCCGTCATGCCGACGGCCGCCGGTTCGGTGGCGAGGCAGGCGCCCAGCGGAAAGCCGCCGCCGATGCCCTTGGCAATCGCCATGATATCGGGTGTCACACCGGCCCACTCGTGGGCAAACAGTTTGCCGGTGCGCCCGATGCCGCATTGCACTTCGTCGAGCACCAGCAGCAGGCCATGTTCATCGCAGATCGCCCGAAGCGCCCGCAGGAACGTATGCGGCACCGCCCTGACGCCGCCCTCGCCCTGGATGGGTTCGATCAGGATGCCCGCCGTTTCATCGCTGATCGCCGCCTTCACCGCCTCGATGTCGCCAAATACCACCTGGTCAAAGCCTTCGACCTTGGGGCCGAAGCCCTCGATATATTTCATCTGGCCTCCCGCCGCGATGGTGGCCAGCGTGCGGCCGTGGAAGGCGCCCTCGAAGGTGATCAGCCGGAACTTCTCAGGCGCGCCATGGGCGGATTGATATTTCCGCGCCATCTTGATCGCGCATTCCAGCGCCTCAGCACCGGAGTTGGTGAAGAATACCGTGTCGGCGAAGGTCGCATCGATCAGGCGCCTGGCCAGCTTCTCCTGGCCCGGCATCTGATAGAGGTTCGAGGTGTGCCAGATCTTTTTCGCCTGCTCGGTCAGGGCCTCGACCAGATGCGGATGGGCATGGCCGCAGCTGGTCACCGCCACGCCGGCCCCAAAATCCAGATACGCCTCGCCATCGGACGTGAAAACGCGGGCTCCCTCGCCCCATTCGAACGAGACTTTGGCTCTGGCATAGGTCGGCAGAACGGGTGCGATCATCGGATAGGCCTTGGTTTCAGGAGATCAAAAACGCCCGCCGTCAAATCGGCGGGCGCCTGTTGATAACGCATATAAGTCGATGATTGCGAAGGGTCAATCAATGCCTTTGGGTGGCGTTGATTCGGGTTTTTCGAGGCCCAACTCAAGCTTTTCCACACTGAGTCAAAACAGCGCATGGACCGCGGATTCATCTCACTGATAAGGTCTCGTTAACCATAGGGGTGGGGGCGGTTAACTGGGGAAAACATCGCCTGACTCGCATTCCGACGGTTGCGGTGGCTCTACCGCTTATTGTAGGGTCGCCCGCGACGAGCTACGAGATGTAGCGTTTAACGGTCAGTTTTGTGGTTAATCGCGCCGGTTCTCAGATGGGCCTGGCGAGGAGTGAGGGATTCTGTTGGGCGAAGAACTTGAAAACAATCTGGGAGGGGCAAAATTGTCCTGGACTGATGATCGGGTGGAGCTTCTGAAGAAGCTCTGGACGGAAGGCTTGAGTGCCAGCCAAATTGCCGGGCGGCTGGGCTCGGGCGTCACACGCAATGCGGTGATCGGCAAGGTTCACCGCCTCAATCTGTCGGGCCGGGCGCAGCCGCCGCGCTCCACGCAGCCGCGCGCACCGCGCAAACAGCGCGAACCGAGCCTCGCCGGCAGCAGGCAGGGCGCCACGCCCGGCATGCCGACGGCCGGATCGCACGCCCTGAAGCCGATGCTGCGGGCCGATATCCAACCGCGCCAGCAGGCGCTGCCGGAACCGCAGCCGGTGCGCCTCGTCGATCTGTCGAAAGGCGGCCGGGTCACCATCCTCCATCTCTCCGACAAGACCTGCAAATGGCCGATCGGCGATCCGGGAGCCGAGGACTTCTGCTTCTGCGGCCATGGCCCGCGGTCCGGCTCGCCTTACTGCGAATACCACGCCAGGCTCGCCTACCAGCCGCTGCAGGACCGCCGCCACCGCAAGATGGCCTACGGGTAAAGCGAGGAAAGAACCCTCATCCGACCCGCCCGAACCTTTCGTCGAACGCATAGCCCATGCCGCGCACCGTGCGGATGGGGTCGGTCTCGCGGCCGCGGCTCAGGGATTTCCTGAGGCGGCCGACGTGCACATCGACGGTGCGCTCGTCGACATAGACATCATGGCCCCACACCGTATCAAGCAGCGGGGCGCGCGAATAGACGCGGCCGGGGTTCTGCATCAGGTGTTCGAGCAGGCGGAATTCGGTTGGTGACAGCGTGATGTCGCGCGCCGAACGCATGACGCGCCTGGTCTTGCGGTCCAGCGCCAGGTCGCCGGCTTTCAGCTCATCGGCCACCGCTTCGGGGTTGCTGCGGCGCAGGATGGTGCGGATGCGGGCCAGCAGTTCCGGCACCGAGAACGGCTTCACCATGTAATCGTCGGCACCGGTGGCGAGGCCGCGTACCCGCTCGGCTTCCTCGCTTCGGGCGGTCAGCATGATGATCGGAATGTCGCGGGTCTCGGGCTTCGAACGCAGCACGCGGCAGATCTCGATGCCGGAAATCCCCGGCAGCATCCAGTCGAGCAGGATCAGGTCGGGCCGTTCCTCGCCGATCAGGCGCTGTACATCCTCGCCTTCGGTGGTGTGACGCACCCGATAGCCCTCGGCCTCGAGATTATAGCTCAGCAGGATCTGGATCGGCTCTTCGTCTTCGACAACCAGAATGGATGCACTCATCTCTTGGATTCTCTCAGTCTTCGGAGTTCTTCAAGCCCGCAAGGCTGATGGAGCTGGTGATATCCTTTTTCGGACGGCCCTCGGCCAACGGCTTGCCGTGCACCTGATAATGAATGTTCTCGGCGATGTTGGTGGCGTGGTCGCCGATACGCTCCATGTTCTTGGCGCCGAACAGCAGATGCGTGCACAGGCTGATATTGCGCGGGTCTTCCATCATATAGGTCAGGAGTTCGCGGAAGATAGAATTGTACAGCGCGTCGAGGTCTTCGTCGGAGCGCCACACCTCGAGGGCCTTTTCGGCATCGGAGCGGGCATAGGCATCGAGGATGTTCTTGAGTTCTTCCTGCGCCAGGCGGCCCATGCGGGTGACACCAGCCATCAGCTTGCGCGGCACCTGGTCCGACATGGCATGGGTGCGCTTCGCCGTATTCTTGGCAAGATCGCCGATGCGCTCGAGATCGGAGGAGACCTTGATCGCCACCATGATCTCGCGCAGGTCGCGGGCCATCGGCTGGCGCTTGGCAATGGTCAGGATGGCTTTTTCCTCGATCTGGTGTTCGAGGACATCGACCTTGCTATCGTTCTGGATGACGCGGTCGGCCAGCACGGTGTCGCGCCGCGACAGGGCGTCGATGGCGTCGTCGAGCTGCTGCTCGACCAGGCCGCCCATCTGGGCCAGCATGGTCTTGAGCGAGCCCAGATCCTCGTCATAGACCTTGGCAATGTGTTCGGACATGTCAGTCTCCCTGGGGCTCAGCCGAAGCGGCCGGTGATATAATCCTGCGTGCGCTTTTCCTGGGGTGCGGTGAACACCTCGTCGGTGTCGCCGAATTCGACCAGCGTGCCCAAATGGAAAAACGCGGTGAGCTCAGAGACGCGCGCCGCCTGCTGCATCGAATGCGTGACGATGACGATGCAGA
>JANPCS010000266.1:0-2935 GCA_031431065.1 Hyphomicrobiales bacterium
GATGACGCTGCCTGACAGCAGCCGGCGGTAATGCGAGGCCGCCAGTTGCTGGCCGGGATGCGGACGCAGCGCATGAATGCGCGGATCGAACGGCGTATCGGAACCCATCACCGCATCAACCGACATGGCGCCCGCCAGCACGGCGGATTGCGCATTGCGTTCAGCAGCCATCAATCCAGCCAGCGCCAGAGCGGTTGAAACCTGCGTGCCATTGAGCAGCGCCAGGCCTTCCTTCGGCCCCAGCGCCAGCGGCTGAACACCCACGGCTTCAAGCACCTTTGCACCTGAAACGCGCGCCCCCTTCACCATCGCCTCGCCCTCGCCGATGAGCACCAGACTCATATGCGCCAGCGGCGCGAGATCGCCCGACGCGCCGACCGAGCCTTGCCCGGGAATGACCGGCAGCACATCGGTGTTGATCAGTGCACAGAGCGTTTCCATGACGGCAAGAGAAATTCCGGACGCGCCCTGCGCCAGTGCGTTCAGCTTCATCAGCATGATGAGGCGGACGATTGAAGGATCGAGCGGTGCGCCGACGCCTGCCGCATGCGAACGCACGATGTTGATCTGCAGCGCGTTCAAATACTTTGCCGCGATACGCGTCTTGGCCAGCTTGCCAAACCCGGTGTTGACGCCATAGATCGCGTCGCCGGTTTGCAATAGCCGCGCCACCGTCGCGGCGCTGCGGGTGATGAGCCCCCGCGCCTTGGCCGAAAGCTCGACCGTCACGGGTCCTGCCAATGCGGCCTGCACGTCACTGAGGTCGATGGCACGCTCGCCAATGCGGATCATGTTGCTAGCCTCCCGAGTGCGGCGCGGAAGTTCCGCGCGATGATGTCTTCGTGTGCGTGGTGACGGTCCTTGACCACATGGTGGCCGCCAACGATCATGTCCTTGATACAAGAGTTGCCGGCGGAAAATATCCAGGTGTCGAGTGCTGCGTCCTGCGTGCGTCCGATCAGTGACGAGTGCTCATCATCGAGCACGGCGATATCGGCGCGAAGCCCCGGCGCAATCATCCCCACCGGCTGCGCCATCGACTGTGCTCCACCCCGGCAGACAGCATCGAACAGGCTGCGCCCCGTCGATTGTCCGGGCCCTGCTGCGAGCGCATTGCGCGTGCGGTCGCGCAAGCGCTGCGAATACTCCAGCATGCGGATATCCTCGGCCGGCGACACACTGATGTGGCTGTCGGACCCGATGGCGATGGTGCCCATCGCATTCAGGAATTCCACCGCCGGAAAGATGCCATCGCCGAGATTGGCTTCGGTCGTCGGACACAACCCGGCGATAGCCCCAGACCTTGCCAGCCGCGCGGTCTCGTCCTCAGTCATGTGCGTCGCATGAATCGCTGTCCAGCGGAGGGAGAGATCGAAATTCGCCATCAGCATCTCCACCGGCCGCTGGCCCGCGTAAGCAATGCAATCGTCGACTTCCCTGGTCTGCTCGGCCACGTGAATATGGATGGGCGAGGCCTTGTCGATGCCACCGATCACCTCGCGCAGCAACTCCGGCGTCACCGCCCGCAGCGAATGCGGCGAGATGCCGGCGCGCGTCAACGCATGGCCTTTAGCAGCTGCCCGCAGCGCCTCATGGATCGACAGAAACCGCTCGGCATCATTGATGAAGCGGCGCTGCCCGGC
The DNA here is from genome assembly GCA_031431065.1 of Hyphomicrobiales bacterium. GTDB lineage: Bacteria > Pseudomonadota > Alphaproteobacteria > Rhizobiales > Aestuariivirgaceae > Aestuariivirga. Next base: position 1,644 of record JANPCS010000266.1, read on the forward strand.
GACCGGTGCCTGCCCGCCGAAGCCGCCAAATGCATAGAGCGTCGGCAACAGCGTAATGGCGATCCCCGCCTGCTCTGCTGCCGCCATGCACCGCAGACTCATCTCGGCGGGGTTGGCGTATGGCGTGCCATCCGGCTGGTGATGCAGGTACTGGAACTCACCCACCACTGAGAACCCGGCTTTGAGCATCTCGACATAGAGTTGCGCCGCCACCGCCTCGAGATCGTCCGGCGATAGCCTGAGCGCGAAACCATACATCGCCTCCCGCCAGGTCCAGAAACTGTCGGCTCCGGGCCCTGCCCGTTCCGCCAGCCCCAGCATCAGGCGCTGATGCGCATGCGAATGCACGTTGGGAACGGCTGGAACGGCAATCCCCTTGATGTGTAGACCCGCCTTCCATCCGGCCTGCACCGATGCGATCATCCCGGCGGCATCAACTGCCACCGTCACATCATCTTGCCAGCCGTCGCCGGTGAGGGCCGAGGCGAAATGAAATTTCGTGCTTCCCATATCGGTGAGTATACTGTATATACAACCTTATACAAGTGGAATTTTGCCATGCTCCTCACCAACCTGACAGCCGCCACGATGCATGGCGGCTATGGTCTGATCGCCGATGCCGCTGTCCTTGTTGCCGATGGCAAGATCGCCTGGATTGGCCCCCGCGCCGCGGCTCCAGCCGGCAATGCATTGAATTGTCATGGCAAATTACTCACGCCCGGTTTGATCGATTGCCACACGCATCTGGTCTATGGCGGCAACCGGGCCAATGAATTCGAACTGCGTTTGACCGGTGTGCCCTATGCGGAGATCGCCATGACGGGAGGCGGGATCGCCTCCACCGTCCGCGCCACCCGCGCCGCGAGCGAACCCGAGTTGAAACGCACCGCATTAAAGCGACTCGATACATTATTAGCAGAAGGTGTCACCACCATCGAGATCAAATCCGGCTACGGCCTGGATGTCGATACCGAGCTCAAAATGCTACGGGTGGCCCGCCACCTGAACGAACACCGCGCCGTGGACATCCGCACCACCTTCCTTGGCGCCCACACTTTCCCGCCCGAGTACAAGGATGATCACCCGGCTTACGTGAAGCTCGTCTGCGAACAGGCCTTGCCCGCCGCCGCCAAGGCCGGATTGGTCGATGCCGTCGATGCCTTCTGCGAGGGCATCGCCTTTTCGGTTGATGAGACCGAACAAGTGTTCAAGGCAGCCCAGGCTTTGGGCTTGCCCGTGAAGCTCCACGCCGAACAATTGTCCAATCTCGGAGGTGCCAGCTTGGCACCTCC
>JANPCS010000267.1:0-13677 GCA_031431065.1 Hyphomicrobiales bacterium
CAAAGCGCGCCACAAAGCGGTTGGCGGGAAAGTGGTAGAGGTCCAGCGGGCGGCCCTGCTGTTCAACCACGCCGCGATTGAGCACGACAACTTTGTTGGACAGCGTCATGGCCTCCACCTGGTCGTGCGTGACGAAGATCATGGTGCGCCCCAACTGGCGGTGCAGGCGGGTCAGTTCATGGCGCATCTGGGTGCGCAGGGCGGCATCGAGATTGGACAAGGGTTCGTCAAAAAGAAAGATGCGGGGGTCGCGAACGATGGCGCGGCCAATGGCCACCCGTTGACGCTGGCCGCCCGACAGCTGCCGCGGTTTTCGGTCAAGCAGCTGGTCGATATGGAGGATGGCGGCGGCCTCTTGCACACGGCGTTCGATTTCCCCGCGCTTCATGCCTTGCAACTTCAATCCGAACGCCATGTTGTTACGCACGTTGAGATGCGGGTAGAGCGCATAGGACTGGAACACCATCGCAAGATTGCGCTCGGCTGGCGGCACGCTCATCACCGACCGGCCATCGATTTCGATGTCCCCTGCCGTCGTCTGCTCAAGGCCCGCGATGCAGCGTAGCAGTGTCGACTTCCCGCAGCCGCTGGGTCCGAGAAGGCTGACGAAATCTCCCTGCGCGACATCGAAACTTATGCCCTTGAGCACTTCGGTTGCGCCGAAATTCTTGTGCAAGTTCCTGATGGAAAGAACGGTCATGCGCCAGACAATGAAAGCAGGGCAACGTCAGCTTGCCCTTCTTCCCGCCCAGGTTCAATTCGCGATGAATGCTTCATCAGGCCTCTCGACTTTGGTCGATCCTTATATTAAAAACGTTTTTATGTAAAGCCGGTAACGGAGGCATGGCCGTCAGTGCGATGGCCACGGCCAAGCTGTCGCGGGATTTCCGTGGCGGCGGTCTGACGGTTCTGTCCCTCCATCCCGGTTGGGTGAAAACCGCCATGGGTGGCGAGGAGGCGGAGATTGCCCCGGAGAAAAGCGCTGCCGGCCTTGCCAGACTCATTCTCTCCAGCGATGAAAGTTGCAGCGGCAGCTTCCGCAACCATGACGGCACCGCCATCTCCTGGCGACACGAACAAGGGCTCCATCGATGCAGTTTTCCGAAAGCGATATCCTCGCCATCCTCAGAGATGGTTTTGGCGTTTCAGGCAGGCTGCGCGAACTGCCTGGGGAGCATGACTTCAACAGGCATGTCATGGCCCCTGACGGGCGGGAGTATCTGTTGAAGATCCATGCGCCCGGCAATGAGTCAACCAGCCTCGACATGCAGGTCGAAGTGCTGGAGCACTTGGCCGCGGCGGCCCCAGCCCTGCGGTTATCGCGCCAGCTCCGCAGCACTCGGAACGCCATCCTCCATCCATGTGGACCCACTCGCCGGCATCAGGCCCGTCTTCTGACCTGGCTTCCAGGCACTGTCTGGGCCAAGGCATCGAACCGGACGAGCGCGACAATGGCCAGCCTGGGTACCCTCCTCGGCGAACTTGATATGGCCCTTGCTCGGTTTCGCCATGCCGGAGCAAAGCGCATCTATGGTTGGGACATCGCCCAGGCCGCGCGCCATCGCGATGAAGCGGGAAAGATCGACGACCCGCAAGTGCGCGCCACGGTTCTTGCCGTTCTCGATCTCTTTCAAGCCGAAATAGCGCAGCATCTGTCAGGCTCTCCACGGCAGGTCATTCATAATGATGCCAATGACTACAACGTGCTGGTTGGCGGCGATGGCCTCGCCGCCGGCCTTCTGGACTTCGGAGACATGGTGGAGTCACATCGCATCGCCGAGGTCGCCGTGGCTTGCGCCTATGCGATGATCGGGTCCGAAGATGCGGTGGGTTCCGTCTTGCCGCTGATCGGCGCCTATCATGGGGTCAATCCGCTGAACGAAAGTGAACTCGGCATTCTCTTCGGCCTGATCAAGACACGTTATGCCATCTCGATTGTCATGGCATCGCGCCAGAGTCGCGATCAGCCTGAAAACCGCTATCTTCTCATCAGCCAGAATGATGTCAGGCGCGAACTGTCGCGCCTCGCGGACGACAATCCCAGGCTTGCAACGCTGCGATTCCGTGAGGCGTGCGGTTTCGAACCGGTGAAGAACGCCGCTCGAATAGTCCGCTGGCTCGAATCTTCATCCCATGCTCTTGCGCCGGTTGTCATGCCCAGCCTTCCTGTGCCCAAGGCAGTGATTCTTGATTTCTCGGCCTCTGGCCCTGATGCGGCACTCATCGCCACGCTCGATGGCCCGCAACTCGACCGTTACTGCGAGAACAAGATTGCCGGGGCCAAGGCGGATTTTGGCGCCGGGCGCTATGGCGAGGACCGGACGATCTACAAGGGCGAGGCATTTGCAACGGCCTCGACGGCGCGCCGCACCGTCCATCTCGGCATCGATATCTTCGCGCCGGCCGGGGAAGCCGTCCATGCGCCGTTAACTGGAACTGTCGCCTTCAAGCACGACGACGATGTTGATTTCGGCTTTGGCCCCACCGTGCTTCTCGAACACTTGACCGATGACGGCGATCGCTTCTGGACGCTTTACGGGCACCTGGAGCGGCATGGGTTTGTCAAGCTGAAGGTGGGCCAGACCGTTAAGAAAGGCGAGGCATTTGCTGCCTTCGGCGCGCGCCACGAAAACGGCAACTGGCCGCCGCACCTGCATTTCCAGATCGTCACCGATCACTTGGGTCTTGAGGGCCGCATGCACGGCGTTGGCACCGGCCGCGACTGGCAGGTGTGGCGGGCGATCTGTCCGGACCCCAATGTCATCCTCGGCATTCAAGCCGAAACTTCGGCGATCGTCGCCCGTTCGTCCGATTGGCTCGCTGCCCAACGGCGCCGGCGCATCGGCCGTTCGCTGAGTCTCGCTTACGGCAGCGCGCCTCTCAAGATCGTCGGCGGCAAGGGTTCATACCTCTATGATGACAACGGGACGGCCTGGCTCGACATGGTCAACAATGTCTGTCATGCCGGCCACTGCCATCCGCGCGTCGTTGCGGCGGCCCAGCGGCAGATGGCGGCGCTCAATACCAACTCGCGCTACCTTCACGATACGCTCGTTGAATATGCCGATCGCCTGACGGCGCTGTTTCCGTCTCCGCTCGGCGTCTGCTTCTTCGTCAACTCGGGCAGTGAGGCAAACGATCTCGCCATCAGGCTGGCGCGCAACTTTACGGGGCATCACGACCTGATCACCGTCGGCCACGCCTATCACGGCCATCTCGCCAGCCTCATTGACGTGAGCCCCTACAAATTCGATGGCCGCGGCGGCGTTGGCCGTCCACCCCATGTGCGGGTCGCCGAGATGCCGGATCCATACCGCGGGCGCATCCGCGGCATGGCTCCGGAAGCGGGCCGTGGCTATGCCGGGGACGTGAAACGTCAGATCGAGACACTCGCCAGGGAAGGCCGCAAGCCGGCGCTGTTTTTCAGCGAGGGCATTCTCGGCACCGGCGGACAGATTGTTCCGCCTACGGATTACCTCTCCGCGGCCTATGCCCATGTTCGTGCCGCGGGCGGGCTTTGCCTCGCCGATGAAGTGCAGGCCGGATTCGGACGTGTCGGCAGTCACATGTGGGCATTCGAAACGCAAGGTGTCGTGCCGGATATCGTTACGCTCGGAAAGCCTATCGGCAACGGTCATCCCATGGCGGCCGTCGTCACCACGCCGGATATCGCCAACGCCTTCGCCAATGGCATGGAGTATTTCAATACGTTTGGCGGAAACCCCGTGTCGGCGGCCATTGGCCTTGCGGTCCTCGATGTGATCCGCGACGAGCGTCTGCGTCATCACTGCAAGGTGGTGGGCGAAGCTATCATGGATGGCGCGCGCCAACTCGCCGCAAAGCACGACTTGATTGGCGACGTGCGTGGGCGTGGCCTTTTCAGTGGCATCGAATTGGTGCGCAACCGGCAAACCCTCGAACCAGCCGCCGCCGAGACGGATGCGGTCATTGCGGCGATGAAGCGCGACCATCGCATTCTCCTGAGCTCGGAAGGCCCTCACCACAACGTCTTGAAGGTCAAGCCCCCAGCTGCCTTTTCGATGGCGGATTGCCAGACTTTTCTGGCGGCACTGGACAGCGTACTGGGACGCGCACATAAATTCGCGCCACCCGCATGACCTGATGACAGAGCAATTGCGCCCGGGACCGGAATCGAGCCAGTGACACGCGGGCTTTCAGTTCTCGGATGGAGTTGTAACGCCGTATCATCGGTTGGTTGTTCGTGGGATGCTGCTCGCCATGAGCTTGCGAATTACTTGTATGAACTCCCATAATGCCGGCTTGAGATCATGCAACGCAAAGCTGTCCGAATGTTCTGTCCCCATGAGCCAGCGTATGGGTTGCAAGGTGAAGTCAGCGGCCTCGCATAGCCATGCGGCGGCACTGGACTCATTGACTGTTCTCAGGCGCTTCAACAAATAGAACCCATCGAGCATGAAGTTCCGGCTGCGGTATCCGCTTTTGTAGGACTTCTCCTCGGGCTTGATCCCGTGAAGCATCAGATTGTAGAGCATGTCTGGATAGTCGAGGCCGAGCCTCAGGGGCAGTGCCATCGATCCCCAAAATCTTGCATTGGTTTCTATGAGAATCCATTGTCCGGTATTCTGATTGTGGCGAAACTCGAACATGCAGACGCCGGTGTGTTTCAGGCGGCCGGCAATCTTTGCACAGGCCGCGAGCAGACCGGGATTAACACTTTCGCTGATGCGGAACGAACTCGGTCCACCCCGGCCTTCGCGCAGCCGGCGGTGTTGGAAGGACTGTAGGATCTTGCCCTCGTGGGCGAGTACGGAGACGCCCACTCCGTCGCCAACGAAAAACCCCTCTACAATGTATCGTTCATGCTCCGAATTGGCGGCGAGAATTATTTGGGCTTCGGCCTCGCTTTCAGCTATCTCAACGACCTCGCGTGAGTGATCCTTGTCGGCGAAGAAAGTGCGCCGGGGTTTGAACACCAGTGGCAGTCCATGGCGCGCCGCGAGACCCTCGGCGGTGTCGGCCGGCCCGAGCCGCCCCCAGGGCGCCATGGGGATGTTCAATTCATCGCAAAGGACATGCGTTTCCTGCTTGTCGTAAAAGACATCCATGGCGTCACGGTCCGGAATTGCGAGTCGCTGATGCGCCAAGAGGTGACGCTGGGAGTCGAGGAAGATGATTGCCGGATCGGAGCAAGGAACGACAATGTCGAAGTCCTTCTCGCGGAGTAGTGCCAGCAGAGCACCGCGCCAACCGTCCTGATCGGTTTCGAAAATTGGTGCTCCGTGAATTTTTGCGACATAGCGTGATTTGAGCGCTGGCGATGGACCGTAGGGAAATGCCTCGACGATCTTACCGGCGCGTCCGAATGACCGGGCGATCGACAGGAATATCCGCATGTCGTCGCCGATGACAAGCACCCGGCCAGTCTCTGTTGACTTCAGTCCCAAACTCGAAATCCCGCTTTTACCTTGCTGGTCAGTTGAAGGCGCCGCTCCATGTTAACCAGTTTTTTCATCCGATGGCCTCGATTTGCATTCTAGTGGCCCAGCCTTAAGAAATTCTTGGAATAATCCGGGAGCAATGGTGTTTGGCACGAAGCGTGCATTTAGCCCTGACGGCACATGATGGTGAAAATGACTGCGGAAATACTTTGGCCGGAAGGCGGGACTCTGAGGGCATTCCGCAAGTTCCTGGGATCGAACCAGATGGCCAGCTGGGCCGGGCAAGGACTTGTAAGTGCCGTGAACTTCGTGGTTCTGATCGTTCTGGCGCGCAGTGCCGGAGCAACGGAACTTGGTTACTATGCCATCGGATTCTCGATCCTCGTCATGGCGATGGTGGCGCAGGACTCTCTCGTTACGAGACCCTACGCCATCCAGATGTTCAAGCAGCCGGAGGGCCCGGCTGCTCATGCCTTTGGCGCGTTGACTTTCGGCTTCATTCTCTCTCTTCTCATGAGTGTTGGCATCGCCGCCTGCGGAACCCTCATGCTCGTCTTGAATTTCGGTTCCGAATTTTCCGGCCCGATCATGGTCATTGGCGCTATTGTTCCGCTGGTTCTCACGCGGGATTTCGCGCGGCGGTTTTGTTTCGCGAACCTGCGGATGCGCGAAGCGTTGGCGTTGGATGCCGGGGCTTCCCTCCTGCAGCTGTTCTGCCTTGCAACTTTCGCCTGGCAGGGCATGCTTGGCGCCAGCACGGCACTTGCCTCGATCGGGGTTGCCGGGGCGATAAGCGCCGGTTGCTGGCTCACGCTCAACCGGCGGGCGTTCCGGCGCGCCGCGGGCGCGGCAGGCAAAGCCGCGCGGCAGAGCTGGTCCCTTGGAAAGTGGTTGATTTCAAGCCAACTGTTCCTCCAGCTGCAGGGATACGCGGTTCATTGGATCACACTCATCGTGGCGGGCGCAGCCGCCACTGGAATTTACGTGGCCTGCCTCAGCATCGTGGGCCTCTCAAATCCTTTCCTGTTTGGCCTCTTCAATGCCCTCACGCCGCAATTCGTCCGTACGCTGAAGGACCAGGGCGAGTACGGGCTGAGGCGCGCGGCATTTCGCGGCGCCCGCGTCATCGGCGCGGTCATGGGAGCCTTTGCGCTGCTGCTCGGACTGGGCGGCGGCCTGCTGATGTCATATCTGTATCCCGGCCTGGACTTCACCGGCGGAAGCCAAGTCCTTACCTTGCTCGCCACTTCGGCGGCAGTCGCAGCACTCGGTGCACCCGCGACCATTGCCCTCTCCGCCCTCGAGCGTGGGCGGGCCATGGCCGCCCTGTCGCTGGCAATTTGCTGTGCAGGTGCCGTCACCGTCTGGATTCTGTTGCTTGAGTGGGGGCTGGTGGGTGCCGCCATCGGCATTCTCGCCACTGAAGTGCTCGGCACGCTTGCCCGCTGGTCGCTGTTCCTCCTCGGAGGCCGCTCGCCGCCCGTTTCGAAAGTCCAGGAGCAAAGGCCATGAATGTGCCCGGTGGAACAGCATTTCTTGCTCGGCCGCTCCAGCGCGCCGCCCCTGATACCTTGCCGATGAAACAACCGGCCGAGGTCATCGCGTCGGTTTTTTCCTTACTTGATCGCAACCGGATTGGTTATTGCCTCGTCCATGGTCATGATGGGCTTCCGCACGCCCATGGCTCCGACATCGACTGCATCATTGACGCGGCGGTGACGCCTGAAGGCCTGCTCGGGCTTCTGACGGCGCATCGGCAGGAAATCGGTGCGCTGCCGGTGCGGGCGAAGGGTTACCACATCACGCTGCAATGTATCGCAACTGACGGCATGCCGGTGCTTCTGGCCTTCGACTTCACGACAGACTGTACATTCGGCAATTATCCGATCTGCGAAGGCAGGCGCATTCTCGAGAGCCGCCGCCGCCAGGGTGATTTCTGGGTCGCCGCAGCTGCCGTGGAGTTTACCTGCCTGCTCCAACGTTCCCTGCTGAGGTCGAGGCTCGACTCAAGGATCGCGCGGAGACTGTCAGCACTGTTTCGGCAGGCCCCCATGGAATCGCGAGCCGCGCTGAATGAATTCTGGCCGCGGCACGCCCAGCAACTGGCGGATATTGCGGCCTCGGGCGACTGGGGCATCGTACTGGCCAACACGGCAGCCCTCCGGAATTCATTGAGACGCCGCCTCGCCAGCCGCAATCCCGGACATTTTGCCGCCAGTGTTCTCGGCACATTTTCAGCACGCTTCTCCCGCCTGATCAGCCCCCCGGGACTGAACGTCGTCCTGCTTGGTCCGGATGGAGCGGGAAAGTCATCGACGATCGCCGCGCTGGAAAAGGTGATGGCGCCGATCTTTCCGCGCATGGAAGTGCGGGGCTTTGCGCCATCACTTCGGCAAGTCCTAAAGAAGCCGTCACGCAGCACCAATACACCGCACGCGCTGAAACCGCGTTCACTGCCGACGTCAATCGTCCGGGCCGGCTACTGGGCTCTCTATGGTATTCTAGGCTATTGCAGTCTCTGGCTTTCCAAGGCGAGGTCGACACTGGTCTTCAACGACCGGCACTATGTCGACATCCTGGTCGACCCGGTGCGATACCGTTACGGGGGTCCGCGCTGGCTCTTGAAAGTCATTTGGCACATCATGCCAGCGCCCGATCTGGTGATCCTGCTCAGTGGTCCGGCGGAAGTCCTGCAGGCCCGCAAACGCGAACTCACCGTGGCGGAAACCGAGCGTCAGTGCCGCGACTACCTGGCACTGGTGACGCCGATGCGCAACAGCCACATCGTCGATGCAACGCAGCCATTCGATCGGGTCGTACGGACCGTGGCCGCTGTCGTGCTTGACAAAACAGGGCGTCCACCAGCCTGACGGCAACGCCGCAGGCGAGTGCGCCGCGTCAGCGCATCAGCAGTTGCTTCAGCCGGCCCTTTGCATCGCCTGCCAGTCTGTTTTTCAAGGCAAGGGTTTTCAAACGGCGGGAGGCGCCAGACTCCGCCAGTGAAAACACGAGATTTGCGACATTGACCTTGTCAGGCCAGAGAAAATCGATGACATGGCTGCCGTTGGTCGCGGCATCGAGTCTTTTTGCCCAGCGTTCCGTGAGGAAGCTCTTGATGACTTCCTGTTCGAGTATGAGGCCCGCGCCATAACTTGAATAGGATTCGTCATAGGCGCCCTTCACGGTGAACCCCGTGGTTCCGGAGAAAACGATAACGCCGGCCGCTATGGGCTTGCCGTCGAGCGACAGGAGGTCAACGCGGCTCGCGCCATCGCCGCCAGGTGGTCCGAAGGCCCGCTCGGCGAATGCCTTTGTTGCGGGCCTGCAAGCCAGCGCCGTGCCTCGCTCGCCTTTCCAGCCGCTTGCTTCGAGCATCAGAAAGGATTGAACCGCCGCGGCCAGTCCCGGTCCCGCCGTTTCGGTGCGCAAGCTGAGTTTGCCGATCTCTTCCAGCCGGCGGCGGTTGCGGGCCAGATCGCGGCGTCTCTTGGAGCTCACGCGTTGCATCATGTGTTCTTCAAAACCCTGCCCAATGCCGAGAGAGGCGCGCTCGAACCTGGCCTCAAGGGAATACGGCGCGTTGCGCTTGTCGAGCGCCTGTTGAAGCGCGCCACAGACAGCGCCTTCCGAGTTCAGTTCGGGCAGAACCCATTCGCCACGTCCCAGGCTCGAGAGACCTTCAAGAATGGTACCCGCGGCTTCGACCGGCCGATCGGCATCTAACAAAGGCAAGCAGTTGAATGTGTAGCCGGTGCGCCAGGCCTCTCCAGCGGCGATGAGTCCCGGGACCGGCATGCGCCCCTTGACAACGGGAAGCAGTGCAGTCAGGCGGTCGCCGTCCCACCCTGTCACGACCAGCACATCTGTTTCGGCTCCAACCGTTTCAAGCAGGGGCAGCATGTAGTGAGGCGCATAATAGACGTTGTCTTCGGCGCACCGGCTGCACAACGCCTCCCACTGCCGTACCAAGCCAGGCAACGACGCGCGGTCGAAAACGATCGTCGTCAGGCTACGGCCTTCGTCATTGCGCATCAGCATGCAGCGCGCCCTTTCGTTTTCAGAATGGAAGTTTGAGTTTTCTGGTCATGCCCTTCAGCCATTTTGCCCATTCGTAGAGCCGGGGGTTGGCTGCCAGACGCAACCGCACGCCGGCGCGCAGCAGGATCATCTTGCGGAGCAACGCGCCCCGCGGCGTCAGGGCCACTGCCGACATCAGCAGATCGATATGCTCGTCACACCATTCCGACTTGTACGGCTCGTCGCCCAACGCCAGGTCCAGGCGGGTCACTCCGGCCCCGATGCAGTGTTTCATGAGTTCCATCAACAGGTGCGCCCCGGGGGAATGGCGCCGCTGCGGCCCGTCAAGCATCGCCATCTGGTAAAGCAGCCATTCCTTGCCGCCGCCAAAGCCAAAGGCCGTCGCCGCGGACCGTCCATCGACATCGAGAGACACGGCCCAGGTCGACTGGGCAACATTGCTGCTGAAGTAGTCGGTCAGGAATTTTCTCACTCCCAGTGGCGAGAACGGATCCCAATAGCCAAGCTCCTTGAGCTGATCCGATTTGGCCTCGAGGCAAGCGCCGACAAGTTCGCGGGCCTCGGGCTCGGTGCCCGCCACACGGAATGTGACCGCTCCGCTCTTCTCAAGCGCGGTTCGCTTCTCGCGCAAACGCCGCCTTGTCTTGCCGCTGCGCCGTCTCGCGAAGTCTGTCTCCCAATCCTCGCCGGGTCTGAAGTTGATGCGATGGGCGCCGGCGTGATGGGACACCGAGCGCGGCAGCACGAAGGGATTGGAGATGCCGTCAATCGTGCGGGGTTGTTTCGGAAAACTGACGAGATCAATGTCGCCGATGCGGCTGGCGATTTGGCGGATCAGGCTCTCGCCATCGAGCGCCCCGATGGCGTCCTTGAAGGCATCGTTGACGATCGGAGCGCAATAGTCGTTTTGCCGATAAGCGCTCCACGTCAGGCAGCGCACCCCACAGCGCTTGACGATCGCCAGCGGCAGCGAGAGCACGGGCTGGGCTCCGTTGTAGCAGAGGACGACAACCGGCTCATAACCGCCGTGCCGGCCGATTGCATCTTCCCAGGCGTGGAGCCAACTGCTTCTCTGGAACGGAGTCAGAGTCATACGATCGGCGAGGCCCGCGAAATTGAGAGAGCTTGGCTGGAGTCCCCTGCTTATTTCTATGAAGTCAATCAATGGACGATCCGGCGTTGCACCACGCGTTCCTTCACGGTCGGTCTGCAAGAAGGAAATGACTGTTTCCGGCTTACTTGGAGAGATTTCAATCAGACCCGCGGACATTGGCACACACCCCTGAACATTCCGTTTTTTGTTTTCTCGCATTTGTGAGCCACGGCCCTGTCATTCATAAGGAGTCAGCTGTAACAATATTCGTGCCAACACTCTCTCAAGTTTGAGCGATGAGGCAGCTTGGGCGTGGAAGTTTCCGGGACTGGGTTAACACTTTACTACTCGGGCGGCCGCAGCCACTCCCACGCATCATGTCCCTTCAGAATGTCCCGATCCTCTCGCTGATCGGCGAAGTTCGGCTTTGGTCATTCGGCCTGTTTCTTGCTTCGAGGATTTGACCGGAATTCGGAGCATCAGAATGTCCTATTCCATTACACCGGCAACGTCTCTCGTTGGCGAGGCGGGCGGCGTGCTGGTGTTCACGATCACCAGGCCAACCGCTACATCGGTTGAAACCCTTTTTGTAAGCACGGCGCCAAACCTGGGCTTTGCCAACAGCGGCGACTATAAAGGCCTGCTGAACGTGGAAATTACGTTTGGAATCGGCGAGACATCGCGCACCGTCAGCCTGACCTTGAGCGACGACTTTGTTGTCGAGGGAAACGAGAACTTCGGTATTATTCTCCAGCAAAATGCCAGCGATCCGGTGGACATCTTTCTCGCGCAGAATGCGTTTACAATCGTCGACAACGACAGTCCCACCGGCGTAACCTATTCGATAGTGCCGTTAAGTCAGGTTTTCAGCGAGAATGCCGGCACTCTCACGTTTACGATCACCCGATCTTCCGGTGCCTTGGCCGAAACGGTCTATGTCAGCACCACGCCAAATCTGGGCTTTGCCAATTCCGGCGACTATTCCGGTTTGCTTGACAAGCAGGTTACCTTCGCGGCGGGCCAGACGAGTCAGACCGTCACAATCACCATCAACGACGATACGATCTTTGAGCCTGACGAGAGCTTCGGCATCATCGTTCAGCGTAACACGAGCGACCCGGTCAGCACCTACCTGGCGTGGACCAGCTTTACGATCGACGACAACGACACGCAGCCACCCGGCGGGTTTGTGCCGGTTGCGCTGAATATCTATCCGGCGGCCGGGTTTGACAATATCGGACAGGGCAACCAGGACAATGACGACAGCCACGCGCCCGGTACTGCCCGGCAATGGGCTTATGATTTTCTGACTCCCAACCTGACCAACGTCCAGGCTGTTACGGGTGGCGTTGTCGTCGCTGTGCGGCAGGACCTCACTGGAGACTTCCGTGGCTATGGCAATGTCGTCACCATTCTGCATGACGGAGGGTTCTACGCGACCTATGCCCACCTAACGGCATTCTCCGCCAAGGTGACCGCCGGAATGCGTGTCGAAGCGGGACAGCCCATTGCGCAATCGGGCGGTTCCGGAAGTTTCGACGGTGTGGCGCTTCATCCGAACCTGCATATCCAATTTGGGACATCTGTATCGCTGTTGAATGCCAATTTCAGCAACGCAAACACCGCCACGCTGATTGCCGATGGCAGCGCCGGCACCGAGTCGCCGGCCTATTTCCCCAAGCTGACGATTCACTTTGACCAACGCGCCGATGACGGCCTCTCCACCGACACCAACTATACCGGAATGAGGGGAATCGATGACTTTTACGGCAACTCGAGCGCCAACATCGTTGACGGGTTGGCAGGCAACGACATCCTGAGAGGCATGGGAGGAAACGATGTCCTGAGGGGCGGTGACGGCGACGACACGCTCGATGGCGGATACGGAAGCGACACGATGTTGGGTGGAAAGGGCAATGACGCATATACCGTGGACAGTGCGGGTGACGTTATTGGTGAAAGCCTGGGTGAAGGCATTGATACCGTCAGCAGCGCGATCAGTTACACGTTGGGAGCTAACGTCGAAAACCTGACTCTGACGGGCGTGAGCAGCGTCAATGGAAGCGGCAACAGCCTCAACAACACAATAATCGGCAACGCCGCGGCCAACAGCCTCCTTGGCGCCGATGGAAATGATGACCTCGCCGGCGGAGCCGGCAGCGACACCATCGGAGGCGGAAACGGTCTGGACCAGATCAACGGCGGCGCCGGAAGAGATTTCCTGACCGGCGGCGCCGGTGCCGACGTGTTTGTCTTCAGCAGCCTTGGCGACACTGCCGCCGACCGGAGACAGTGCGACGTCATTGCGGATTTTGTATTCGGCGTGGACAAGATCGACGTCAGTCTCATCGACGCGCAGCTGAGCTCTGCCGGAACACTGGAGGATTTCGTTCTCATCGGCACGAGTTCCTTCACGGCGGAGGGACAGATACGTGCTATTCAGAGTGGAGGAAACACCATTCTGCAGCTCAATGTTCTTGGAATTTTGGGCGTCGATATGTCCATCGTACTCACCGATGTCAGGTCAAGCACCCTGTCGATGTCCGACTTCATCACCTAGGCCGCGCCAATTCAACTTCAAGCCTTGAAAAGTTGATAAGAACGAGAAATCGTTTAGTTGGCAGGCTTGGATTGCGGCATCGTGATCCTTATGAAACACCTGATCTGGAGAAATGGCCGGGACAATTTTCGATGCCTGTGCCGCCCCGGGATTGCCGAATCGTGACGCGGCACGCTAACCGGCTCGGACACCAAACGAAATCCCACCACGAATGATACATCAGGCGTGTATGCTGAAGGCGGAGTTTGGAACAAGGAAGAACGCTTGCGAACTTGGCATCCTTGGCAGTCTTCATGTGACCGGTTGCGAAACCCAGAATGAAACCCAAGCCGAAAATCGGCACATCACGCTCAAGCACAAATTCGTCGTAACTATATGATATAACTTGAGAAACAATGGTGCCCGGGACCGGAATCGAACCAGTGACACGCGGATTTTCAGTCCGCTGCTCTACCAACTGAGCTACCCGGGCACATGATCAACGGCGCGGTGTATAGGCGAGGCGGTTTGGCTTGTCTAGTAGTCTGCGTCGTTGAAAATGAAGTGCAACTCCTTACTCTCTCCAT
>JANPCS010000268.1:0-5797 GCA_031431065.1 Hyphomicrobiales bacterium
TTGGCAATTCACAACTGCCGACGCCCGCGTTAAACTCAAAAGACTGTACCCGCAGTTTCTATGACTCGCGGCACTAGGGGTTTTTTGAGTTGACCCTGGGTTATCGCGCCGGATTGTCGCGCCAGACCTCAGGAAACGCCCGCTGAAGACAATTTTAAAGTTTTTGCGGGATAATTCGTTCGAACGACCGCGGAGATGCGATGTTGGCATCCAGGGGTAAACGGATGGAAAAACGGAAAATGAAGCTTGCTCGCCTTGCCTTGGCCTCTGCTCTGGTACCCCTGACCTTGCTTTTGACGCCGGCAATGGCCGCCCAGAAGTGGGATATGCCCATGGCCTATCCGGCCGGCAACTTTCATTCCGTGAACGCCAAGGCCTTCGCGGAATGCGTCAAGACCGGTACCAATGGCGAGATCGATATCGTAACCCATCCCGGCGGCACGCTGTTCAAGGGTAACGACATCAAGCGCGCCGTGCAGTCCGGTCAGACGCAGATCGGCGAACGGCTGCTGTCAGCGCACGAAAACGAGAACCCGCTTTATGGGCTCGATTCCATTCCCTTCATCGCCACATCCTATGACAAGTCAGAAAAACTGTGGCAGGCCGGCAAGGGCGAGATCGCCAAGGCACTCGATGCGCAAGGCCTGGTGCTGCTTTATTCCGTGCCATGGCCGCCACAGGGATTCTACTTCAAGAAGGAAGTGAATTCGGCAGCCGACATGCAAGGCGTCAAGGTGCGTTCCTACAATAATTCGACGGGCCGTATCTCCGAACTCTCCGGCATGGTGCCGGTGCAGATCGAAGCGGCAGAGATAACCCAGGCTCTGATCACCGGTGTCATCGGATCATTGATTACGTCAGCGGTGACCGGCCAGGACAGCAAGGCCTGGGAGCAGTTGACGCACTTCTACAAGGTCAACGCCTGGCAGCCGCGCAACTTCGTCATCGCCAACAAGAGTGCATGGGATGCCCTCGACGAAAAGCTGCGAGCAACCATGACCGCCTGTGCCGCCACGGCCGAGGCCAACGGCGTCAAGATGTCGATGGAAGCCAATTACAAAGCTTTGGCCGCTCTCGAAAAGAACGGCATGAAGGTTCTCGATCCGTCGGAGAAGTTGGCCAGTGAATTGCGCGGTTTCGGTGAAACCATGGCGGCGGACTGGAAAATCAAGGCTGGAGACACAGGCAAGGCCGTCCTCGACGTTTACGCGAAATAACAGCGCTTCGGGAAGCCGGGGCCCGGCACAATCGCCGGATTCTCAATAATCGGATGGACCTCCATGGCATTCGCCACCCTCGATGAACCTGCCGGAAAAAATCTGCGGGGCAATGTGCTGAGGGGGCTGAGGCTTTCACTTGACCGGCTTTATCTCTGGTCAGGCTATCTGGCGGCGGCCAGCATGGTGGCAATTCTCGCCATCACCATGTTGCAAATTGCTACCCGCTATGTCGGCATCAATATCCGCGGCCTGTCGGATTATGCCGGCTACTTCATGGCGGCGTCCGCCTTCCTTGCCTTCCCCCTGGCCCTCAATCGCGGCGCCCATGTCAGGATCGAATTGCTGCTGGGGGTGATGGGCCGTTTCCGATTTGCGGGCGAGCTGGTTGCCTTTGCCGCCTCGGCACTCATCGCCTCGTGGTTCGCCTTCTATTCCTGCAAGATGGTCTATGTGTCTTGGCAGTACGGAGATCTGAGCACCGGGCTCGATGCCACGCCGCTGTGGATTCCACAATGCGCCATGGCGTTCGGTGCGGTGCTGTTCGCCATTGCAATCCTTGACCAGTTCATGCGCCTTGCCATCACCGGTTCGCATTCGATCGTCCAGTCCAGCGGCATCGAATGAACTAGCCATGGAATCGATCACCATTCTTTTCGTTCTCCTCGGCCTGATGTTCATCCTCCTAGGCTCGGGCGTGTGGATCGGCCTCGCCCTCATGGCGGTCGGCGGTTTCGCGATCGAATTCTTTGCGGGGCGCCCGGCGGGAGATGCTATCGCGACAACCATTTGGTCGTCTTCGTCATCATGGATGCTGACGGCGCTTCCGATGTTCATCTGGATGGGTGACATCCTGCTTTGCGGCAAGCTTTCGGAGGATTTGTTCCGCGGCCTGGCGCCAATGATGGGACGCATTCCTGGCGGCCTCCTGCATACCAATGTCATGGGGTGCACGATCTTTGGCTCGGTCTCCGGCTCATCCGCCGCAACCCTGTCGACAGTTGCCAAGATGACGGTTCCGGAACTGAAAAAGCGGAATTATCCCGAACCGCTGATCATCGGCACGCTGGCTGGTCCGGCGACCCTGGGCCTGATGATACCGCCGTCGATCATCATGGTTGTTTATGGCGTCATGACCAACGAGTCGATCGCCGCCATCAACGTGGCGGGCGTCATTCCGGGCCTGGTGCTGGCGCTGCTGTTCAGCGGTTACATCGTGCTCAAGACCAAGACGATGAAAGGTTATGCGCCAACGCCTGAGCCGATTTCCTCACTTGCTGAAAAGTTGTGGGCAAGCCGCCGGCTGTTGCCGGTCTTCGCATTGTTGTTCGTGGTCATCGGATCGATGTTTGCGGGCTATGCGACGGCCACCGAGTCGGCGGCGGTGGGCGTTGCCGGATCGTTCTTTCTCGCCTGGATGCAGGGCACGCTGAACTGGCAGAGTTTCAGCCAGAGCCTGATGAGCGCCACCATGGCGTCGGCGATGATCGCGCTGATTCTGGCGGCGGCTTCCGGCCTGTCGCTGGCCATGGGCTTTCTCGGGCTGCCCGAAGCGCTTGCCGCCTGGGTGGGCTCGCTTGAACTCACCGCGTTCTGGCTCATCATGTGCCTGTTGGTGATGTACATCATTCTCGGTTGCTTTCTGGACGGCATCTCGTGCGTGGCCCTCACCATCGCCATCATCGAACCGATGGTCCGCCAAGCCGGCATCGACATGATCTGGTTCGGCATCTTTGTCGTGCTAGTGGTCGAAATGGCGCAGATCACCCCACCCGTCGGTTTCAATCTCTTCGTCCTGCAGCAGATGACCGGCCATGATATGTTCAAGATTGCGCGTTGGTCGTTTCCGCAATTCATCATCATGATCGGAATGGTCTTTGTGCTGATCGCCTTCCCAGCACTCGCGACCTGGTTGCCCGAACAAATGGTCCCCGTCAGAGTTTAGCCGATTGGGCCTCCGCGTACCCGGATGGGGCATCGCTGAAACCCGATATTAAGCTTTTTTTTCCTGTTCGAAACCTTTTTGAAACTCCTGCCGTGCCACCATGGGCACATGGCATGCAGACCCGGAGCGGGGATAAGCGCCAGGGCAGTTCGGGATCATGTACTGCGTACCCGGACACCAATTTGAGCGAGGGGCCTCCCCCGGGAGCGCCCCTCGTTGTTTTCCGGGGCACAGGCAATCCGGCTCTTGCACAATCGCCATTGCGGCATGACATTGCCGCGTTGAATGGCTGTTTCACCCCTTTTTGAGTCCTGGCTCAGGCCCGACGCGCGCGGGCTCTATTGCGTGCCGGGCGATTTCCACATCGATCCGCATCAGCCGGTGGCGCGGGCCATCATCACTCACGGCCATTCCGATCACGCGCGGCCCGGCCATCAATCGGTGCTGGCCACCGGCGATACGATCGCCATCATGAAGATCCGGCTGGGAGCCGCCGCCGGTGAGCAGCTTCAAGCGCTTGACTATGGCCTAACGCTGAAGGTGCGCGATGTCAGGGTGCGGCTGGTGCCGGCCGGGCATATCTTGGGGGCTGCGCAAGTGGTCATCGAGTACCAGGGCCAGCGGGCGGTCATA
This sequence comes from Hyphomicrobiales bacterium, assembly GCA_031431065.1. GTDB lineage: Bacteria > Pseudomonadota > Alphaproteobacteria > Rhizobiales > Aestuariivirgaceae > Aestuariivirga. The sequence continues at coordinate 3,796 of JANPCS010000268.1, forward strand.
TCAGGCGACTATAAGCGGCATGCCGATCCGACCTGTGCCGCCTTCGAACTGGTGACCTGCGATCTCTTTGTCACCGAGGCGACCTTTGGTCTGCCGGTCTACCGCCATGAGCCGGCACTGGGCGAAGTTCGGAAGCTCCTTTCATCGCTGCGGGATTTTCCGGAGCGTACGCATCAGATCGGCGTTTATGGCCTGGGGAAATGCCAGCGCCTCATCGCCACGTTGCGGCAGGCGGGCTATGACAAGCCGGTCTATCTGCACGGTGCCTTGCGCGCCATGACCGACTATTACATCTCGCGCGGCGTGACGCTTGGTGAGGTGCCCTCGGTTGCAGACACCAAAGACAAGCTGGCGGGCGAGGTCGTGCTGTCGCCGCCCTCGGCGCTGGGGGATCTGTGGTCGCGGCGCTTTGCCGATCCGCTCAATGGTTTTGCTTCCGGTTGGATGCGCATTCGCGGACGGGTGCGCCAGCGCGGCGTCGAGTTGCCGCTCATCATCTCCGACCATTGCGACTGGCCGGAGCTGCTGCAGACCATCACCGAAACAGGTGCAGGTGAAATCTGGGTGACGCACGGCCGCGAGGAAGCGCTGGTTCACGAGTTGACCAAGCGCGGCCTCACGGCGCGCGCCCTGGCACTTGTCGGACGTGAGGACGAAGCCGAATGAAAGCCTTCGCCAGTCTTCTCGACCGCCTCACCTACACGCCGTCGCGATTGGCAAAACTGACGCTGATGCGGAACTATTTCCGCAGCGTACCCGACCCCGACCGTGGTTACGCCCTGGCCGCCCTCACCGATGGCCTGCCAATGGGCTTTCCGTTGCGGCGTGTGCTCACTGAGATCGGCGCGGCGCGCTTTGACCCCGAGCTTTTCCGGCTGTCGCGGCACGATGTCGGCGATACGGCGGAGACGGTGGCGTTGATCTGGCAGGCGACTCCAACCAGTGACGACGATATGCGTCTGCGGGATATCGTGACTGCACTCGCGACGGCGGAGCGTGGAAGCCATGCGAGATTGCTGATGCAATGGCTTGACCGGCTCGATCCCATCGGGCGCTGGGCCTTGCTCAAGTTCTTGGGCGGAGCGCCGCGGGTCGGCGTTTCAGCGCGCCTCGCCAAGCAGGCGGTGGCCGATGCCTTCGGGCGCGGCATCGACGAGATCGAGGAGGTTTGGCATGGCTTGGAGCCGCCTTATCTGCCGCTGTTCGCCTGGCTTGAAGGCAAGGCCGCCGGGCCACCCGCCGCCGCGACGCCAGTGTTCCGCCCGTTGATGCTGGCCCATGGGCTTGAAGAAGCCGAATGGGAGGCGCTGCCGCTTGATGACTTCGCCGCCGAATGGAAATGGGATGGCGTCCGCGTCCAAGCATCGGGCAAGGGTGGCGCCACGCGGCTGTTCTCGCGCAGCGGCGATGACATCTCGCAAGGCTTTCCCGAGGTCGCCGAGGCGTTCCGTTTCGAAGCGGTGCTCGATGGCGAGCTCCTGGTGGTGCGGGATGGTGTTGTCGCGCCGTTTGGTGACTTGCAGCAGCGGCTCAATCGCCGGACCGTCACCCGCAGCATGATGGCCAGATACCCGGCGCATGTCCGTTTCTATGATGTCCTCGAGATCGGCGGCGAAGACCTGCGTGCCTTGCCGTTCGCGCAACGCCGCGCGCGCCTTGAGGCCTGGCATCGCCAACAAGCGCCGGCCCGCAGCGACCTGTCGGCGCTCTTGAACTTTGCAAGTAAGGATGAGTTGAAACAAAGTTGGGAGGCGACCCGCGCGGATGGTATCGAAGGGTTGATGCTGAAGCGCAAGGCGAGCCCCTATCTTTCAGGCCGCCCCAAGGGCCACTGGTTCAAGTGGAAACGTGCCGCGCTTAACGCCGATTGCGTGCTGCTCTATGCCCAGAAAGGTTCCGGCAAGCGTTCGTCCTTCTACTCCGACTACACATTCGGGGCGTGGGGTGAAAAAGATGGGGCGCCCTACCTGGTGCCGGTGGGCAAAGCTTATTCTGGCTTCAC